>JAREAF010000593.1 GCA_029240475.1 Rhodospirillales bacterium
CCACCTCCACCGAGGCCGCGGCGGCGCGCATCTCCTGGTACCGCTCGTCATAGACGGCGGCGGAGACATTGTCCTTCTTCCTCAGCTGCTCGGCGCGCGCGAGCTGCGCATTGGCCAAGTCCAGGCGCGCCTTGGACTCGGTGAGTTGCGCGTTGGCCGAAGCCACCGCGATCTCGAACGGGCGCGGATCGATGGTGAAGAGCAGGTCGCCCGCCTGCACGATCTGCCCGTCGCGGAAATGGATCTGGTCGAGATAGCCGCTCACGCGCGAGCGGATCTCGACCTCCTCTACCGCCTGGAATTGGCCGGTGTACTCGTTCCACTCCACGATGTCCTTGATCATCGGAGTGGACACGGTGACTTGCGGTGGCGGAGGCGCGGCCATGGCTTGCTGGCCGCCATCGGTGGCGCCCGGCTTCAGCAGCCACCAGCCGAGGGCGGCCCCGGCCAGCACAAGCGCCAACAGCACCGCCGCTCTTGCCCATCTGGAACGGCGGCGGACAGGCGCGGCATATTCCCCCGCCGGGGCTTGCCCCTGCTCGGCTGGCGGCACGGCTTCTACTCCCCGCAACGAAAGGCGGGGACCATATCCACGGAACGAAAGAAAAATCCACCGCAGGGGCGCTCAGTACGCCAAGCGGGGAACCACCTTTGGGGAAGCTAGGCGGAACCGAGCCGACGCTCGGCCAAGGCGGCGGATGGCCCAGCTTCGGCCGGCGCTGCGGCCGGCGCCACCAGCGGATAGTGGCATGCGACCTCCCGGCCATCGCCGAGCGGCTGCAGCTTGGGGCGGTCCTGCCGGCACAGCTCGGTCGCGAAGCGGCAGCGCGGATGGAAGCGGCAGCCGGGTGGCGGGGCCATCGGGCTCGGGACATCGCCCGTCAGCACGATCCGCTCCCGCCGCCTCGAGGACATCTCCGGCACCGGCACGGCCGAAATGAGCGCTGCGGTATAGGGGTGCGCGGGCGCCGAATAGATGAGGTCGGTCGGCCCGGTCTCGACGATGGAGCCCAGATACATCACCGCCGTGCGGTTGGAGACTTGGCGGATGACGCTGAGATCGTGCGCGACGATGATGTAGGTGAGGCCGAGCCGCTCCTGCAGGTCGGCGAAGAGATTGATGATCTGCGCCTGGATCGATACGTCCAGCGCCGAGACCGGCTCGTCGGCGACGATCAGGCGCGGCTCCAGCGCGAGCGCCCGGGCGACACCGATGCGCTGGCGCTGCCCGCCCGAGAACTCGTGCGGGAACCGGTTGGCGTGATCGGGCGAGAGCCCGACCAGACGCAGGAGCTCGCGCACCCGTTCGCCCGCCGCGGCCGAGCGCATCTTGAAGTGCACGCGCAAGGGCTCGGCGATGATGTCCGCCACCCTCCGCCGCGGATTTAGCGAGGCGTACGGGTCCTGGAACACCATCTGCAGGTGCCGCCGCACCGGCCGAAGCTCGCGCGGGCCGAGCCTGGTGATGTCCCTGCCCTCGAACCGGATCTGCCCGGAGGTGACGTCGTAGAGCCGCACCAGGCAGCGGCCGAGCGTGGACTTGCCGCAGCCGGACTCGCCGACGAGCCCGAGCGTCTCGCCCGGGAAGACCTGGAGCGACACACGATCGACCGCATGCACCGTCCGGCGCGCGCCGGGGAAGAGGCTGCGGCCGACGGTGAAGTCCTTGCTGACCTCGACGGCTTCGAGCAGGGGCGCGCTCACGAGGCGTCCCTCAGTTCCTGGCCGCCCGCGCCCGCCCTGAGCGCAGGGCGGCTCTCCGGCGGCAGGAAGCAGGCCGCCCGGTGAGCGCCCTCGGCCCCGAACAGCTCCGGCCGCTCGACGCACTTGGCGAAGCGGAAGCGGCAGCGGGTCTGGAAGGCGCAGCCCTTCGGCAGGTTGAGAAGCGAGGGCGGGCTCCCCGGGATCGAGCGCAACCGGCGCGGCCGCGGTCCCTCCAGCGGCGGGATAGAATCGTGCAGGCCCCATGTGTAGGGGTGCCACGGATCGGTGAAGATCTCGCGGGTCGTCCCCTTCTCGACGATGCGCCCCGCGTACATGACCATGACGCGGTCGGCCGTCTCCGCCACCACGCCGAGATCATGGGTGACCAGGAGGATTGAGGACTGGAACTCGCGCCTGAGGCGCTTCAGCAGATCGAGGATCTGCGCCTGCACCGTCACGTCAAGGGCGGTGGTCGGCTCGTCCGCGATGAGGAGCGAGGGATTGCAGGAGAGCGCCATGGCGATGACGGCGCGCTGACGCATGCCGCCCGAGAGCTGGTGCGGATATCGGTCCACGGCCTGCGACGGATGCGGGATGCCGACGGCCCGCAGCAGCTCGATCGCGCGCGCCCGGGCGCCGCGCGCCGAAATGCGCTCGTGCTCGCGGATCTGCTCGGCGATCTGCCAGCCGATCGTGTAGACGGGCGTCAGCGCCGTCATCGGGTCCTGGAAGATGACCGCGATCTCCTGGCCGCGCACGCTCCTGAGCTGGCGCTGTGGGAGCCCTAAGAGCTCCCGGCCCTTGTATAGGATCGAGCCCTCGATCACCGCGTTGGGATCGTTGATGAGGCCGACCATGCTCATCAGCGAGACGGTCTTGCCCGAGCCGGACTCGCCGACGATGCCGACGATCTCCTGCGGGGCGACGCGGAAGGAGACGCGGTCGACGGCGCGCACCAGCCCCTGATCCGTCCGGAACGAGACGGAGAGGTCGCGGACCTCCAACAGGGGCGCTTCACCGCTCACTGCGAACCCTGGGAT
>JAREAF010000594.1 GCA_029240475.1 Rhodospirillales bacterium
GCTCGGCGTGACGCTGCAGCTCCGGCCGCCCGCGCCCGATCTGCGCCCGCTCGCCGCGGTGGCGCTCCTGACGGTGCCGGCGCGGTCGCTGTCGGATGCCAGGCCGCCGCTCGGGCCCGGCTGGGGCGCGCGGGCCATCCATGCCGCGCTGATCCTCTGGATCTCGTACGAGCTGTGGGCGGGCATGGGCCGCCCGCAAGCCTATCGCATTCCGCTGGCCGTCATCGCGGCGGTCGGGGTTGTTGCGGCGATCCTGCTGCCGGCCGAGGCTTCGGCCGCCCTCATCATGCTGCTGATCGCGGTCGCGATCGGCTCGTGGCGGTGGGCGGCGGCCGGGGCGCTGCTCGAGGCGCTGTTCCTGTTCCGCTTCTATTACGAGCTGGAGCAGACGCTGCTCGCGAAATCGGGGCTGCTGATCGCGGTCGGCGCGGCGCTGCTCGGCGCCTACGTCTTGCTGGCCCGCAAGCCCGAAGGGCGGAGCGCATGACCCGGCTGCGCAACGCCGTCGTGCTGCTCGGGCTCATCGCCGCGCTCACGGCGGCCGGCCTGACGATCCGCGCCAAGGAGCGGATCCTCGCCGACGGGCGCATCGTGCTCCTGGAGTTGGCGCCGGTCGATCCGCGCTCGTTGATCCAGGGCGACTACATGGCGCTGCGCTATGCGCCCAAGGTGCTGCCGGCCGCGACGGCGGAAACCGAACTGCCGGTGGCCGGCACCGCGGTGCTCGGCCTTGACGGGACCGGCGTCGCGTTCTACCGCCGGCTGGATCGGGGCGATCCCTTGGCCGCTGACGAAGTGCGGCTGCGCTATCGCAGCCTGCTGCCCCATGGCGATGTCCGGTACGGAGCGGAATCCTTCTTCTTCGAGGAGGGATTGGCCGAGGCCTACCAGTTGGCGCGCTTCGGCGTGCTGAAGGTGGACGCGCAGGGCAACAGCGTGCTGGTGGGCCTGGCCGATGCCGAGGGGCGGCTGATACAGCCCGAGTGATTTCGGACTACTTGCGCGCCAGCGCGTCGCGCAGGCGCTCGGTGGTGTGCTCGAGCCGCTGCGCCAGCACCCGCATCACCTCGATGCCGATCGCCGGGAAATCCATCAGCATGCGCAAGAACAGGTCCTTGGTGATCCGCAGGGTGGTGAGCGCGGACGCGGCCCGTATGGTCGCCGTGCGCGGCACGTCGCAGAGGATGGCGATCTCGCCCACGAAGTCGTTCTTGCCGACGGTGGCGACCGCGATCGGTCCGCCCGTGCCATTGATCAGCACCGTCCAGGCTGGCCGGCGCGCCATGCTCGACGACGCGCCCGCCGCTCACCACCAGGACATGATCGAATTGCCGGGCAAGGCTTGCCCGGTGCAACACCCAGAACAACGCCCGGCCCTCGAACTCGGCCAGCACCGCCGACATGACCCGGTTCTGCGTCGGCCCGTCCATCACCGCGGTCGCCTCGCCGATCACCAGGAAATCGGGGCGCTTCACCAGCGCGCGCGCGAGCGCCAGCTTCTGCCGCTGGCTGGCGCTCAGGCGCTTGCCGGCGACCCCGACCTGGAACTGCAGGCCGATCGCGGTCACCGCGGTCCGCAGCCCCGTCGAATCCAGCACCTCAGTGATGAGCGCGCCGATGCGCGAGGCGGCCTGCGCCTGGCCATAGACGAGACGGCCGAAGAGAATGTTGTCCTGCAGGCTCGAAGCGGCGTTGTAGCGCTCGGGATCGAAGAACTCGACCGTGCCGCGCAATGCGTCCGGCAGGTTGCGCGCGAAGAACTGGCGCGCGGCGATCAGGCGCCCCTGCCGCTCGGGCGTGATGAGGCCCAAGCGGTGGCGGGCCTCGACATATTTGAAGGGCAGCGCCAGCAGCCGCGCGCGGTCGTTCGCATCCATGCTCTCGACGCCCTGCTTGGCGATGCGCTGCAGGATGGTCTGATATTCCGGCAGGCTCTCGGCGGAGATGAAGCTGAACTGCTCGAAGAACGGATGGCCGGGCGGCAGGTCGGCAAACAGCTCGACCATGGTCTCGGCGATCTTCAGCCCCATGGTCATGAGGTCATCGCCGATGCCGGTGGCGCGGATCACCTCCGCCATGTAGCGGTTCTCGGGCAGCCGGTCGGGATCGAAGGTCGCGCCGACCGGCGTGCCGAACAGGAGGTTCTCCGCCAGCGAGGCGTTGTTGTTGTAGCGGTCGGGGTGGAACGGCTCGACCAGCCGACCGAGATCGCTCTCGGCGAGGCGCCGGAGCAACGTGGCGCGCGCCTCGAGGACGCGGCGTGCCAGGTCCGGCTCGCGCTCGGGGTCGATCGCGCCCACCAGGCCCAGATGATAAACCTCGTCCTCCATGTCGACCCGGCGCAGCGCGGCGATGAGGCATTTGTCCAGCTCCTCGGGGCCGGCGATCCCGAGCGCCTCGTAGTCGATCCAGTCATCCTCGGGATCCAGCTCAGGGTTGCCTGCGCGGCGCGCCTCGGCGATCGCCCTGGCGCGCGCGGCCTCGGCCTGCGCATCGAGCGGCCTCGCCCTCACCGGGCGGTGCTTGACGCCATAGAGCAGGTTGTCGCGCACGCTGCCCGGAAACATGAAGGCGTCCTGCGGCACATAGCTCATGCGCCGCCCGGTCACCGATTCCGGCAGATCGGCCCAGTCGAGATCGCCGAGCGAGATCCGCCCGGCGGCCGGTAGGACGAGGCGCGCCAGCGCCATGCCCAATGCCTCCTTCCCGCCGCCGCTCGGCCCCACCACCGCGACGCGCCGCGGCATCTCCAGCGAGAAGGCGGCGCCGTCGAGCGCGCGCGTGCGGCCGTCCTCGGTGATCACCAGGTTCGAGACATTCAGCGTGCCCTGGATGCTGAATGGCACGTCGGCCCCAGGCGCCTGCAGCTGCGGATCCAGCAGCTGACCCGGGGCAAACTGCTCGATCACCTGGTCGAACTTGATTTGCACGTCCGTGCGCTGCTGGTCCCAGTCGATCAGCTCCTTGATCGGGCCCGGCAGGTCCTTGTAGGCGATCAACGCGGCGACCAGGCCGCCGACATCGATGCCGCCGCCGCGCAGCGCCAGATAGCCCCCTATCAGGTAGAACAGGAACGGCGTCAGCTGGGCGAGGAAGTTGTTGAGGAACTTCACCGCGAACTTGCGCTGATAGATCTCGAAACGGATGCGGTAGATGAGGCCCAGGCGCGAGGCGATGTCGGCGCGCTCGTAGTTGGACGTGTCGTGGGCATGCACCTCCACGGCCCCATCCACCAGCTCGGCCACGCGGCCGGCGAGCTGGCGCGCCGTCAGCTGGCGCTGCTTGCCAAGGATCAGGATGCGCACGCGCAGCTTCGGGATGATGAAGGCCTGCGCGAGGACGATGCCGAGCGCCAACAGGCCGAGCCAGAAGCTTTGCACCATGATGAAGATGAGCGCGGTGATCGCCTGCCCGCCGAGATAGACCGGCTGCACGATCGCATCGCCGATGAAGCCGCCGAGCGGCTCCACCTCGTCCTTGATCATGGTGGCGATCTCGGCCTGCTTCATGCGCCTCAGATAGGGCAGCGGGAAGCGCAGCACGCGGTCGACCAGCTCGAAGCGCAGCCGACGCAGCATGCGCTCGCCGAGCCGGCCCTTCATCGTGTTGATCTGATACTTGAACCCGCCATTGATGAAGACGAAGAGGAGGAAGATGAAGCTGAGCGCCCAGAGATAGGAGATCTGGTCCAGCTCGAAGCCGCGAAAGAGCGTCACCTCCTCGGGCAGCCCGATCCCGCGCAGCCACTCCGGGGTGTCGAAGCTCAGATCCAGCGCGCGCTGGCGGGCGTCCGGCGAGGGGAAGCCCT
>JAREAF010000595.1 GCA_029240475.1 Rhodospirillales bacterium
GCATGCGGTCCCAGCCTTGCTCGATCTTTACCACCATCATCTCGACTGCGATGATGGCGTCGTCGACGAGCAGCCCGAGCGCGATGATGAGGGCGCCGAGGGTGATGCGGTGGAGATCGATCCCGAGAACCGCCATGGTCACGAAGGTGATGGCCAGCACGAGAGGCACGGAGAGGGCGACCACGATGCCGGTGCGCCATCCGAGCGACAGGAAGCTCACAACGAGCACGATGGCGAGCGCCTCCGCGAACGAGCGCAGGAACTCGAAGATGGCGTGATCGACGATCCGCGGCTGGTCGGCGATCTGCTCGATGTCGATGCCCTGCGGCACCGCGCTCATGAGTTCATCCTTGGCGGCGCCGACGGCCTTGCCGAAGTCGAGGATGTTCGCGCCCTTCGCCATGACGACGCCGACGCCGAGAGCCGGCTTCCCGCGCTGGCGCACGAGATAGTCGGAGGGGTCCTCGAAGCCGCGGGTCACGGTCGCGATGTCGCCGAGCCGGAAGGTCCTGCCCGCCGCCTCGACGGGCGTCTCGGCGACGGCCCGCGCGCCGTCGAGCGCGCCGGTGATGCGGAGCGGGATGCGCTGTGCGCCGGTCTCGACCGTCCCGGCTGGGACCACCGCGTTCTGCCGCTGGAGCGAATCGAAGAGGGCCTGAGGCGGAATCCCCAGGGTCGCGAGCTTGGCGTGGCTGAATTCGACGAAGATCTTTTCGTCCTGCACGCCATAGAGGTTGACCTTGACGGCGCTCGGCACCTTCAGGAGGCGCTGCCGTAATCCCTCTGCGACCGCCTTGAGCTGGGCGTAATCGGCGCCTTCCCCAGTGAGCATGTAGAGGATCGAGTCGACGTCGCCGTATTCGTCGTTGACGTTCGGGCCGATGAGGTCGCGCGGCAGCTCGGGCCGCAAATCGCCGAGCTTCTTGCGCAGTTGATAGAAGAGCTGCGGGACCTCCTTTGCCGGGGTGTGGTCGCGGAAGACGACCTGCATCGCCGTGAAGGACGGCTTGGTGTAGGTCTGGACCCGATCGAAATAGGGCAGCTCCTGCAGCTTCTTCTCGATCCGGTCTGAGACCTGGTCCTGCATCTCCTCTGCGGTCGCACCGGGCCAGATTGCGGTCACGATCGCGACCTTGATGGTAAAGTTCGGGTCCTCCGCCCGCCCGAGCCGCGCGAAGGCGAGCGCGCCTGCGATCCCGAAGCCGAGGATAAGGAACAGGACGAGCGCGGGCTGGTGGACCGCCCACTCCGAGAGGTTGAAGCGTCTCATCTCGTTTTCTCCGAGAAGCCGCGCTACGCGAGGCACTCAGAAGCGCAGGGCTTGGACGACGCGCACGCGCTGGCCGGCATCGAGCTTTTGCACGCCGAGCGTGATCACCTCGTCGCCCTCGCTGACGCCGCTTGCGACCAGAACCTCATTCGCTTCGTAGCCCCGCACGGTGACCGGGCGCAGCGCCGGCCGCTTGTCCACGTCGACGACCCACACGCCGGGGCCTTTCCCCTCGTTGTGAAGTGCCGAGAGCGGCAGCCTTGCGACCTTCTCGCCGCCGACCTCGCCGATCGTCACCGTCGCGGTCATGCCGAGTTGCACCTCGGGACCGGCGTTCGGCAGCGCGAAACGGGCGATGTAGGTGCGGGTGGCGGCATCCGCCGAGGGTGACAGCTCGCGCAGGCGGGCCGCATAGATCTTCTCAGGCCCCGACCACAGGGAGGCGGTCGCCTCACCCGTCCTGGCTTGCGCCAGTTGCGATTCCGGGATCGCGACCACGGCCTCCTTTTCCGCAAGGCGAGCGTGCCGCATGGCGGCTTGCCCAGCCGCCACCACCTGCCCGGGCTCGACCAGGATTGCGGTCACCACGCCGTCAGCGTCCGCGGTGAGCCGCGCATAAGAAAGGGAATTCCGCGCGAGGGCGACGGCCCGCTCGGCTCGGGCAGACCGGCCGCGGGCCTCTTCCGACGCGAGCTGCTGACGCTCGAGAACGGCGGCGGTCGACCAGCCCTGCCTCCGAAGCGCGAGGACACGGTTGAGCTCGGCGTCGGCCTGCGTCACCGCCGCGGCGGCGGCATTGCGTTCGGCCTCGGCTTGGGCGAGCTGGAGACGCAGGTCGGTCTCGTCCAGGACCGCCAACACCTGCCCCTGCTTCACGGCGTCGCCGACGTTGACGAGGCGGTGGGCGACCTTCCCCGGGAGGCGGAAGCCGAGGTCGCTTTCGAAACGGGGCCGGATAGTCGCTACGAAGCTGCGCCGGGTGACGCGCGGCTCGAATTTGGCCGTCGCCGTCAGGACGGGGCGCTCGGACTTCGGCCCCTCATTCGCCGTCGTGTCCTGGCACGCCGAGAGGGCGAGCCCAGCGGACAGTGCGAGCACCAGCTTCGGCAACCACACCTGCTTGCGACGCGCCGCCATCCTGACCTCCGTGAAAGGCGACCCGATCGACCGCGGGCGAAGCCGGCGAGGGGGCGACTCAGCTCCTGCGCCACGGCCGATCGAGTGCTGAGTTTAGAATGGTGAGTGACAAAAGTCAACAAACGTCAAGCATCCACAATTATGTGTAGCTCGGGAGGTGCCGCAACCAGCCGGTAGCCGCGTTCCCATTCACAGCTGCTACCGAGCACCCTCTGATGTCTCAACAGCGGGTCAACAGCGGGTCCGAGCGCGTCAGCGGCCATGGGAGATCTCAGCTGCGGTGATGCGTGGATCGGTGTTGGGAAGCGCATGGGAAGCCGCCGCTAAGCGACCC
>JAREAF010000596.1 GCA_029240475.1 Rhodospirillales bacterium
CCGCCAGGTCACGCGCCGCTCGTCGATGTTGAGCTCGTTGCCCCAATAGATGTGGTTGTCGAGCATGGCGGCGAGCAGATTGTGCGCCGAGCCGATGGCATGGAAGTCGCCGGTGAAGTGGAGGTTGATGTCCTCCATCGGCACGACCTGCGCATAGCCGCCGCCCGCCGCGCCGCCCTTGACGCCGAAGCAGGGTCCGAGCGAGGGCTCGCGCAGGCAGATCATCGCCTTCTTGCCGATGCGATTGAGGCCGTCGCCGAGGCCCACGGTCGTGGTGGTCTTACCTTCGCCCGCCGGGGTCGGGGTGATCGCGCTGACCAGGATCAGCTTGCCGTCGGGCCGGTCCTTCACTTGGTCCATCACCGATAGCGACACCTTGGCCTTGTAATGGCCATAGGGTTCGAGATCCTCGGCCTTCAAGCCGAGCCGCTCGCGGCCCAGCTCGATGATCGGCCGCATCTTGGCGGCGCGGGCAATCTCGATATCGCTTTTCGGCTTGGTGCTCATGGGGTTCCGTCCCTTGGGATAACAGGCTGTTTTGGTGGAGCGTATGGGGTTGGTATATCAGATGCCAGGCGAATCGGCGACCCCGCGCAACGCGGCCAGCCCGACCGGCCGGCCGGAGAATTCCGCCATGGCGTCGAGCAGGCTGGACCACATGAACCCGGCCGAGGCGCTGTCCGTCAAGAGGTGGAAGCTGGGCACCCGGCCGAGATCGGCCCGGATGAGGATGGCGGTCAGCTTGGCCACCGAGGTCTGGGCGATCGCGCCTGCCGGGAATTTGTGCGGCCGCAGGTCGATGCCGCAGATCTTCGCGAACATGGTCGGCGCCTCGGCGCCGGCGATGCGGAACCAGCAGTTGGTGTCCGCCCGTGGCACGCGGTAGGCGCCGGACTGCAGCTCGATGGACCAGGTGCCGTCCAGGCGCGCCGAGAGCCCCGCCTCGCCCGAGAGCGGACCCAGGATCAGGGCTTCTGTCGGGGCCAGCCGCGCCGCCAGCGCCCCATCTGCTTGCGGATAGGCCATGTTGTCCCTATCGCCGATCGCCACGCCTTGCCCCCGCAGCCAGTCGAGCGCGCGCGGGCCCTTGTAGCCGGTGCGGGGCAGCGCCGTGCAATCGGCGATGGCCAGCTTGCGCGTGGCCGTGCGCTCGGCCTCGGGGTCGCCGAAATCCATGGCGGCGGCCATGCCGTTCGCCGCCTCGAAGCGCGCGCCGAGTTGGATCAGCTCGCGATAGATGAAGCTGCGGCGCGGCAGCGATGCGGGGGCGAGCGCCATGGCCTCACATCTCCTGCCGCTGGTTCTCGGGATCGTAGAAGGGCGGCTTGGTGACGATGCCCTGAAGAATCTCGCCGCCTTCGATCTTGATGTCGAAGCGGCTGCCGGGCGCGGCCTGGTCGGCGGCGACGAAGGCGAGCCCCACCACCTTGCCCAGGACTGGGGAGAATCCCACCGAGGTCACGCGCCCGGTGATCTCGTCGCCACGCAGCACGAGGTGGCACTCCTTGGGCATGCGGCCGTTTGCGGCGCCGTCGAGCGTGAAGCCGACCAGCTTGCGCTTCACGCCGGCGGCGCGCTGGATCTCAATCGAGCGCTTGCCGACGAAGAAGGGCTTGGACTTGGCGATCGCCCATTCCATGTCGGCCTCGTCGGGCGTGGTGAGGCCGTCAGTGTCCTGGCTGACGATGATGTGGCCCTTCTCGAGCCGCAGCTGCCGCTGCGCCTCGACGCCGAAGGGGCGGATGCCGAGCGGACGGCCGGCTTGCATCAGCGCGTCCCACAGCGCCTCGCCCTGGCTCGCGGGCACGTGGAGCTCGTAGCCCAGCTCGCCGACGAAGCCGACGCGCATGATCCGCGCGGGAATGCCGGCGACGGTCCCTTCGCGCACGCCCATATAGGGCAAGGCGGCGGGGGATAGATCGACGCCCCCCACGAGCCGCGCCAGCACCGTGCGCGACTGGGGGCCCGCGATGTTGATCCCGGCATAGCTCGCCGTCACCTGCGTCACATCCACCTCGAGCCGCCACTGCGCGTTCCACCAGAGCATGCTCTGATAGACCCCCTGCACGCCCGAGGTCGTGGCGGTGACGTAGAAATGCTGCTCGGCGAGGCGCGCGGCGACGCCGTCGTCGGCGATCACGCCGGCCATGTCGGTCATCAGCACGTAGCGGCAGCGGCCGACCGGCTGCTTCCTGTAGGCGAAGGTGTAGATGCGCTCGAGGAACTCGGCCGCGTCGGGACCGCGCACCTCCAGCCCGCCGAGCGTGGACACGTCGATGATGCCGACATTCTCGCGCACATTCTGCGCCTCGGCGGCGATGGCCTGCTCGCGGCGGTTCTTCGGCCCGTAATAGGCGGGCCTAAGCCACAGGCCCGCCGGCATCATCTGCGCGCCGGCTTCCAGGTGGCGGTGGTGCATCGCCGTGAGCCGCACCGGCTCGAAGCTGCGCCCGGCCAGATGCGCGAACTTCTCCGGCCCGACCGGCGGGCGCGCGGTGGTGACCCCGACCTCCGCGATCGGCAACTCGGACGCCTTGGCGGCGATGCGCGCGGTGGGCAGCGCGGAATGCCGGCCCTGGCTCGGCCCCATGCCGACGGTCGAATAGCGCTTCAGCAGCTCGATATGGTCGAAGCCCTCCGCCATTGCATTGACGTGGTCCTTCTCTTGCAGGTCCTCGTCGAAATCGACGAAGTCGCGCCCGCGCGGATGCGGGAAGATCGGCCAGGGATGGTTGAGTCCC
>JAREAF010000597.1 GCA_029240475.1 Rhodospirillales bacterium
GGGCCGGCGCTGAGCATGCGCCGCGCCACCGGCGTCCGCCTGATCGCAGGCGTCGACGAGGTCGGCCGCGGCCCGCTCGCCGGCCCGGTGGTCGCGGCCGCGGTGATCCTGATCGTGCCGGTCGAGGGCCTCGCCGACTCCAAGGTCCTGGCCGCGCCGTTGCGCGAGCAGCTCGCCGCCGCGCTGATCGCCGCCGCCCGCACCGGCGGCGCGCAGATCGCGGTCGGCGCCGCCTCGGTCGCCGAGATCGACCGGCTGAACATCCTGCAGGCGAGCCTGCTCGCGATGCGCCGCGCGGTCTTGCGCCTCGGCTGCCTGCCCGACCTCGCGCTGATCGACGGCAACCGCACGCCGGACCTCCCCTGCCCGGCCGAGGCGGTGGTCGACGGCGACGCGCTGGTGCCCGCGATCAGCGCCGCCTCGATCGTCGCCAAGGTGACCCGCGACCGCCTGATGCGCCGCCTCGCCGGCCGCTACCCGGGCTACGGCTGGGACACGAACGTCGGCTACGCCACCGCGCTGCACCGCGCCGCCTTATGGCGCCTCGGCCCCTGCCGCCACCACCGCCGCAGCTTCGTCACGGTCCAGGGCTGCCTGTTCGACCTCCCCTGACCCCCGCCCGCCTCCAGCCGAACCGCCAAGTGCATCCCCAAGACATGCTCCCCGCAGGATTTTTAAAATGGCAGCAGCTCCTGCCAGCCCTGCCAGTGAAGCTGCAACGCCGTCAGACGAGCCGCCCCCATCCAACTACAGGCTAAGCAATGCCCCCAGACCAAACCGCCGCCGCAACTGCCGATGCGCCACCACTGTCGCAAAAGTGACGCATTCCTCAACTTCGATGCGCCACAAGTGGCGCATGTTTCATTCGCCCGCCCGCCCGCTTCCAGCAGTGGATGCTGAGTTGACTTATCTCCAGTTGACCCCGCGCATCAATGACGCTTGTTTTCAGCGGTTTAGCCGGCGGTGACAGCGCCCCGCCAGGCTTCATCGATCCAGAATCAAGCGAACGTCCCTCCGCTTGCCATTGTGCGGAGGTGACGCATTTGTAGCATGTCCCGGACCACCTTCGATTGATTCTCCCATTCGACGCAGGATTTGCGTTACAACCGCACCATGAGCGCCCCTGAAGCCCGTGCTCGCATACTGATCGACTGGCAGCTTGAAGCCGCCGGTTGGATCTTGCAGCATCGGGACGAGCTGAACCGCAAGGCCGGCCGCGGCGTGGCGGTGCGCGAGTTCCCGCTGCCGGCCGGCGAGGCCGACTATCTCCTGTTCGTCGACGGCAGGGCGGCCGGCGCGGTCGAGGCCAAGAAGGCCGGGACAACACTCTCAGGCTTTGCAGAACAGCCCGAGAAGTACCTCACTCAACTGCCGGAGCACCTCGACGCCTGGGCCGATCCCCTGCCGTTCGGCTACGAGAGCACCGGCATCGAAACTCTGTTCCGTGATCTCCGCGACCCCAAGCCCCGCTCGCGCCCGGTGTTCGCCTTCCACAAGCCGGAGACGCTTGCCGAGTGGCTCGCCCAGCCCGCCACGCTTCGGCGCCGCCTGCAACAGATGCCGCCTTTGATCACCACGGGCCTGCGCGGCTGCCAGATCGAGGCGATCGAGAACCTCGAGCGCTCGCTTGGCGCCGACCACCCGCGGTCCCTGATTCAGATGGCGACAGGCAGCGGCAAGACCTTCACCGCCTGCAACTTCAGCTACCGGCTGATCAAGCATGCCGGTGCTAAGCGCATCCTGTTCCTGGTCGATCGCAACAACCTCGGCGACCAGACGCTGCGCGAGTTCCAGGCGTTCGCCGCGCCGAGCGACGGCCGCAACTTCACGAAACTCTATGACGTTCAGCACTTGCAGTCCAACCGCATCGACCAGGTCGCCAAGGTCTGCATCACCACCATTCAGCGGCTCTATTCGATGCTCCGAGGCGAGGAGGACTACGATCCCGCAGCCGAGGAGATGTCGAGCTTCGAGACCGCGACGGCGCCATGGGCGCAAAAGGAGCGCCCGGTCACCTACAACCCGAAGATCCCGATCGAGATGTTCGACTTCGTCGTCACCGACGAGTGCCACCGCTCGATCTACAAGGTCTGGCGCCAGGTTCTGGAGTATTTCGACGCTCACGTCATCGGACTTACGGCGACGCCCTCGACGCTCACGCTCGGCTTCTTCGCCAACAACCTGGTCATGACCTACCCCTATGAGCGCTCGGTCGCGGACGGCGTCAACGTCGGCTACGAAATCTACCGGATCAGAACGAAGGTTTCCGAGGAGGGCAGCCGAGTCGAAGCCGGCCACGCGCTCGGCTATCGCGACCGGCGCACGCGGATGAAGCGCTGGGAGGAGCTGGATCAGGATTTCGAGTACAAGGCCCAGCAGCTCGACCGCTCGGTCACGACTCCCGATCAGATCCGCACCATCTTGAAAGCCTATCGCGACAAGCTGAAGTCCGAGCTGTTCCCGGGCCGCAATTGGGTACCGAAGACCCTGATCTCTGCCAAGGACGACAACCACGCCGAGGAGATCACCCACATCGCGCGCGAAGTGTTCGAGCAGGGCAACGAGTTCTGCAAGAAGATCACCTATCAAACGGCCGAGAGCCCCAAGGAGCTGATCAAGCGTTTCCGTACCGATCCCATGCCCCGGATCGCCGTGACCGTGGACATGGTGGCGACCGGCACCGACGTGAGGCCGATCGAGGCCCTGATCTTCATGCCCGACGTCAAGTCCGAGATCTACT
>JAREAF010000598.1 GCA_029240475.1 Rhodospirillales bacterium
CTGTTCTGGCTATGCGAACAAGAACAACCTCACATTCGGTCGGCGCACATGGCAGCCGCACCACAAACCCGCTTACGGCGGGCAGGGCTCAGGAGGCGAGACCATTCTCTAAGATCGGCTGTTGAGGCCACGCGGTTTTTCGGTTCGCCCGCCTGGATCCGTCAGGATCTGATCAGGATCCTGCCGAATGGGAGTCCCGTGATCTGAGCGCTCAGGCAGTCTTCATCGCTGCGCCCTTGATGATCACCCCACTGGACGAGAATTTCCAGAGTGCGACGAGGAGCTTGCGCGCCAGGGCGACGATCGCCGTCTTCTTGCTGCGCCCACTATTGCGCTTCACGCGCTCTCGAAACCAGAGGCTCAGCTCCGAGGTCGGCTGGTGCCGCAGCCATAGCCAAGCCAGCTGGATCATGGTGGATCGCAGCCTTGGGTTGCCCGACTTCGATACGCCCTGTTCGTGCTGCACCGATCCACTTTGCCACGGTGTCGGTGCCAGCCCGGCATAGGCAGCTATCTGCCGCCGGTTGCGGAAGGATCGGAAGAGACATTCAGACCACAGCATGGCGGTGAACTCGGGCCCGATCCCTCGCAACCCTGCCAGCGCCTGCACGGCTACAGTGGCGGCATCGTTTGTGGGCTCGAGCAAGGCATTGCGCTCCGCTTCCACGGCTTTCAGCTGCTCCAGCAGCAGCTCCAGCCGGTCGAGTTCGCGGCCGATCTGCGCCTTCAGATGCGGGGGCAAGGGGCGTCCGTCACCGGTCCTCAGCGCCTCCAACCGCTCGCGCCGATCGCCGCGCAGGGGCTCGTAATCGCAGATGCCCTGGGCGAACAATACACCCTTGATCCGGTTGACGTGCGCCACCCGCTCCGCCACTAGCGTCTTGCGCTCACGGCAGAGCCTGCGCCGGTCCTCTTCCTCCGGGCTCGGTGCCCTGACCATGGTGCAGACACGGGGTTCGCCGCGCATGTACGCCAGGAGCGTTCGCAGCAGAGCCTCGCCATCGATGCGGTCGGTCTTTGCCCTGCGCCGCCGCCGCGAGGTCAAGATCGAGGCGGCATCGACGACATGGCTCTCGATGCCCGCCCGCTCCAGCACGCGATGGACCCAGAAGCCGTCCAGGCCGGCTTCCTGAATGGCGATGATCGGGAAGCTCGCGCCCGCCCGGGCGTGCGCCTTGTCCCGCAGCTTGGTGAGATGGTTCAGCAGCCCCGCAATATCGCCGCTACGGACCGAACGCTTGGACAACTTGTCTGCGCCACCGGGCACGAGCGAGGTGATCAGCCAAGTCGAACGGGATAGCTCCAGAGATACGAAGATCGCAGCAAGGCGGATTTGTACGGCGACCTGACCAGGCCGAGGTCCAGATGCAGGCATCATCGCCTCCCAAGTTTGGCTAGCGGCCGCACCCTACGCTGCGCCTGCCGCTCTCCACCGGCCCATAGGATCTCTAAGTGGCGCATCCGCTAAGTTATTGCGATATTTGGCACGGCGGCGACCCCGGGGCGGCGCGGAGTGCGGTGCCGCCGCCTGCGTCCCCAGACGAAGGGATGCTTGTGCTCGTTCCAGTACTCGGTGGCACGCCGGACGGCCTCTTCGATCTGCGCCCAAATCTCGAAGCGGCGCCCTTTGAGGGCCAAAGAGCGCAGGATCTTCCACCACGGCTCGATCAGGTTGAGGTAGGCCGCGTATTTGGGCTGGAACACGAGTTCCCAGCGCGGGTGGGCCAGAGCGAAGAGCAGCACGTCGGTCGCGCTGTGCGTGTTGAGGTTGTCCATCACGGCGTAGACCCGCTCAACCCCAGGGTCGATCCAAGCCTCGACCTTGCCGAGGAAATCGACCCAGTTCGCGGTCGTGCGGCCCAGGTAGGGTGCGGTGAGCGCGTCCCCTCTGGCCGGCTGGAAGGCGCCGAAGACATAGCCCTTGCCGCGCCGGCCATAGTCGATCTCCTGCTTGGCCCGCTGCGCTTCGGGACCGGCCGGCTTGACCGGGCGCCGGCCGGGATAGCTCTTGGCCGACTGCGGTCCCATCTCGTCGAGGCAAACGACTACGCTGCCCTCGGGCGGGGCGGTATAGAGGCGCTCGATCGCCCCCTTTTACGTTCGAACTGCGGGTCCACCCGCGCCCCGAACCAGGTCTCTTCCTGGCGCCACTTCAGCCCTTCGGCGAGCAGCACCTCGCTCACCCGGCGGCGCTTCATGCCGATGCCCTTCTCACCCAAGTAGGCCACCAAGCGGTCCAGCGTCCACGACGCGAACGGCAGGCCCAACTCGGCCGGCCGCGACAGCGCCGCGGCGATGACCGCGCTGCGCTCCTCGGCGGTGTAGGTTGGCGGACGCCCCGAGCGCATGTCCTCCTCCAGCCCAGGCAGCCCGCGCTCGTTGAAGCGCTTGAGCCAGAAGCGCACCGTGGCGCCGCACAGGCCCATCCGGGCCGCAATCTCCGGCGCACTCAGGCCGTCAACCGCGTGCTGGATGATCTGCGCACGCCGGACGAGCCCTGCGCCCAGTTTCTGTGACCGCGTCA
Source organism: Rhodospirillales bacterium (assembly GCA_029240475.1). Taxonomy (GTDB): domain Bacteria; phylum Pseudomonadota; class Alphaproteobacteria; order JAREAF01; family JAREAF01; genus JAREAF01. The sequence continues at coordinate 2,525 of JAREAF010000598.1, forward strand.
TCCGCCCCAGCCTGGGCTCCTCCTCCTCGCTCAACGCGCGCACTCGAAGGGTCATCGCAACCTCCCCAGCCCGGACCGGCACCCCGTGTAACGCGCCAGACTCGGAGAAGTCGCACCCTACTTGCCGGATGCACCACTAACATCCTATGTTATCGAGAGGTTGAGGTGGAGTACACCAAGCTCGGG
>JAREAF010000091.1 GCA_029240475.1 Rhodospirillales bacterium
TCAACTGTAAGCTCGAAAGTTGTCGGGGGGATGCCGTGAGGAATCGTATCGTCGCATGCTTGGCGCTGCTCTGGGCAGCCCAGCCCGTTGCAGCCCAGGAACTGCGGGACGTGCCGTGCGAGAGGCTGCATTTCAAGATTGCGGGCCAGGAGTTCGCCTCCGCCTGCAGTGTCGCCGAGAAGCAGGACAGCGAGGGACGCTGGCGCGACGAGCTGGTCGTCGCCGAGAGCCGGACCGAATTTTACGTCGTCTCCCGCGCCGTCCCAATCTCGGGCCACACCTACATGCGCGCGATCAAGCCCCGGCGCGTGGCCGATGCGGCTCTTCGTGACATCGAGGACTGGGGGAAGGAGATGCGGGTTGAAGGCTACCGCGCATACGCCTTCACGGCCCTCCCGCCAGACGACGACGGCCGGCTGCAATGCCTGGCTTTCGTGAGGAACCCGCCGCCGATTGGGGCAGCCCACCCGCAGATCGTCGGAATCTATTGCATGGTGCCCGGAACTCCGATGGACCGATCGGCGGCCGGCGAGTTCCTGCAAAGGATCGAGGCGAACTGACGCTTCAAGCCCCGTTCCGGTCTTGCCGCTCCGCTTCCGCTGTTCCGGCCGGCGAAGGCGGTTTTCGAAACCGCACGCTCTCACCGCTTGCGTTGATGCTTCGCGAACCGGTTGCGTTCGTCGGCCGGCACACGCAATATGAGCTCAGTCTAATGCGCGCGTGAGAACAATGAGACCGATCCTGCTCGCCCTCTTGGCCCTCGCCACCCATGGTGGCTCAGCCCTCGCCCAGGACGCGCCGGAGGTTCCCTGCAGCGAACTTCATTTCCGCATCGCCGGGGAGGACCTCCTCTCGACCTGCCGCGCCGTGGAGCGGCAGAGCGTCGATGGCCGCTGGCGCGAGGAAGTCATCGTCGCGCGCGGCATCACGGGCCTCTTCGTCGTCGTTCGCGACACTCCCATCACGACCCATGTGCGCATGGCGCGCTTCTCGCCGCGGGAGATCGCCCAGAAGATGGACTTTCAGGACATCGAGGATTGGAGCGCGGAGATGCGGGTCGGCAATTACCGCGCGCACAGCTTCACCGGCTCCTGGGGCGGCGAGGCGAGCCGGCTTCGCTGCCTCAGCTTCGCGCAGAACAGCCCGGCCACGAGCGGCACGCGAGCCCGGGTGCTCGGGATCTACTGCACCGCGCCATCGAACCCCCTGGACGAGGCGATCGCGACCGAGCTCCTGGAACAAATCCAGGTGCAGTGAACGCCCGTCGAGCTTGGCCATGATTCTCTCCGGCGGGATTGCCGCCATCGCCGTCACCATTGCCATCGTCGCTCCCGGAGCGCAGTTGCCTTATGCCATTGATGTCCCATGCGAGGAGCTGAGCTTCGAAATCAGCGTGCTCGGCGAAGGACCCGAATGCGCTCGTTGGAGCAACGGCGAGGCCGCGATCGAGCGCGCGCTTCACCGGTACACGGACGACGCCTTCCTGCTGGTGTAGCGGGCCGTCCCGCCGGAGCCGGCTCCGGAGCTGCTTCGCGGGCTCTCTGAGGCGATGTTTCACACCACCGCCGATTGGAGCGAGCCCGCCGAAGCGTCCGGCTACGTGGTTCTGGATTTCGCCGGCTGGAGGGCATCGCCCGACGGGCTCACATCCGAGGAGCGGGACCTGTTCTCGTTTCGCTGTTTCGGCTTCACGCGAACCGACCGGCTCGTCCGGTGGGCGGGCCCTTACTGCACGTTCGGCGGCGGACCGCCGCTCCATCCGGTGCTGAAAGCCAAGATCCTGGAGCGGATCGTGGATCGAGCTCCGGGCTGACAAGCTCATGCGGATTGCGGCGGAAAGCATGCCAGTGCAGGAGTTGTTCGCAGTTCTGGTCGTCTCAATACTGCTCGCGCCTGCCATGGCGGCGGCCGGAGAGTATCAGGATGTGCCTTGCGAGCAGCTGCATTTTCGCATCGAGGGCGAGTATGTGCTCGCGCGCTGTCATAAGCAGACCGAGCAGAAAGGCGGCGATTGGCAGGCCACCAGCGAGGTGATTGTCGCGGAAGACCTCTCCGGCTTGACGCTGGTTCAGCGGTCGGTCGCCCATCGCCGGTCGGCGATGTACAAGGACAAAGCGCTGGAAAGCATCGAGCAGCTGGGCGTGAAGAATCCTCAGGACTGGAGCGGCGCGGCCCGATTGTCGGGTTACACGATTCACCGTTTCCGGATCTCGACCGACCGCATCCCCAACGCCAGCTGCTTCTATTTCGAACGGTACGAGCAGCCGCGCGGCGGAGGATACGGGTTGGCGCTCTTCGGGTTCAGCTGCGTGAACGGTGTGGACCCCATCGACGACGCAACCGCGGCCGCGATGCTGGACCGCATCGTGCTGCAGTAGCGCCGCGCCACCTGACCGTCACGCCTCCTGCTTCAGCCGGCTTTCCGCGAGCGCACCCGCTGTTTCGAGTATCGGATAAGCCACCGAGGTCAGGTGCGAGTTGATGCGCTTCAGATCCCTCAGCACGTCGAGGTGAAGGCCGCTGGTCTCCAGGCTCTCGAGCCTGCCGCTGCGCAGCCGGGCGAGATGGCTTTCGGAAGCGGCGCGCTCCATCTCCCGGAATTGCACCTTCTCCTCGATCAGCCGGCGTGCCATGCGCGGGTCGCCGGCGATGAAGACGTTGAGCGCGAGCTTGAAATTCTCCATCAGCCGCTCGTGCATCTTTTCGATCTCCGAGAAGCCCTCATCGGAGAAATGCAGCCGGTTCTTGATCTTTTTCGCCGCCAGCTCCATCAGGTTCTTGTCGATGATGTCGCCGATATGCTCGAGATTGGTGGTGAAGGTGATCACGTCGATGCAGCGGCGGCTCTCCTCGGGGTCGAGCGATTCCCGCGAGACCTTGGTGAGATAGAGCTTCACCGTCTCCTGCAGCCGGTCGACGGTGTCGTCCATGTTCTCGACCTCGCGCATGAGGCGGCGGTCGTCGGTGCGGAACACGTCCATGGTCCGGCGCAGCATCTCCGCGACGATGTCGCCGAGCCTTAAGGTCTCGCGCGCCGCCGAGGCGATGGCGACCGACGGCGTCTCGATGGCGGAGGGGTCGAGATAGCGCGGCCGGCCGGCATCTTCCGGCTCCGGCCGGTCGGGCCAGATCCGGCCCAGGAGCTTCGCCATCGGCCCGATCAGCGGCAGGAAGACGATCGCCAGCGCCAGGTTGAAGCCTGTGTGGAGATCGGCGATCTGCCGCGCCGGCGCGCTTTCGAGCTGCCCCAGCAGCGGGGCGATGTAGTCGAGCAGGGGCAGGGCGATGACGACCCCGGTCAAGCGGAAGAGGAAGTTCCCCAGCGGCACGCGGCGGGCGCGCGGCTCGGCGCCGGAGGTGGCGAGGATCGGCGTCAGGCCGCCGCCGAGATTGGCGCCCAGCACGAGCGCGAAGGCGAGCGGCAGCTCGATCGCTCCCTGAGAGGCCAGCGCGATCACCAGCAGCACGATGGCCAGGCTGGAGGCGGAGAGCACGGTCAGGCCCGCCGCGACCATCACCGCCAGGATCGGCTCGCCGGCGAGGCCCGCCAGCAGGCTCTGCACCGTCTCGGACTCGCGCAACGGGACGGCCGTGGCCGTCAGCTGCCGCAAGGCCAGCAGCATCAAGCCGAGCCCGACGATGAGGCGGCCGATATCCTGAAACCGCGTGGCGCGCCCCGACATGAAGATCGCGACGCCGATGAGGATCAGGAGCGGCGAGAGCCAGTGGATGGGAAAGGAGAGCGCCTGCGCCACCAGGCTGGTGCCGACATCCGCGCCCAGCATGACGGCAAGCGCCGCGCCGGTGCCGACGAGGCCCCGGCCGGCGAAGCTCGCGGCCATGAGCGCGGTCGCCGTCGAGCTCTGCAGCAGGAGCGTGATGCCGAGGCCGGTGAACAGCGCGGCGAACCGGTTCTCCATGCTCGCGCCCAGCCGCCGACGCAGCACCGCGCCATAGGCGCGGAGCACGCCGGTCTTGACCATGCGCAGCCCCCAGAGCAGGAGGGCGGCCGAGCCCAACAGCCCGAGCAGGACGTCCGTGCCGCTGATGGTTTGATCCTCCGAGCCTTCGGGCGGCGCGCCTCAGGCGTCCGTCGTCGGGCCAGCTTCGTCCAAAACCGGTTCCCGTGCGGTGAACGGCGCGGCCGCCGCCGCGCTCCACCGCCGTCACGGTTCTGTAACATGGAATGTCCCGCTCCCGGAACCGGCGAGGGAGCGTGCGGCTGACCCTCACCCGGCTCGCCCCCATCCCCCTCTCCCGAGCGAAGCGTGGGAGAGGGAGGGCCCCGCGCGTCAGCGCCGGGAGGGTGAGGGGGATAAGGTGCGTGTGGCGCCACCCTCACCCGCTCGCGCTTGCGCGCTCGCGACCTCTCTCTGAAGGGCCCCTGAAGGGAGAGGTAAGTGAGCCTCACCCGCTCGGGCGCGTCAAAGGACGCGCCTCGCGACCTCTACTGAGGGAGAGGCGGTTCTCAGCGCCTCGGTCCTTTGCGCTCGACCGGGCCGTTCTCGGTGAGGTAGGTGCGGGCGAGCGTGCGGTCGGCCTGCTCCATGCGCCAGCTCAGCATCTTCTGCGCATAATGCAGCATCACCTCGCGGCAGGCGGGGTCCGCGGCGCGGTTCACGAACTCGTGCGGGTCCTCGCGCAGGTCGAACAGCAGCGGCGGCAGCGCCGGGAAATGCACATATTTCCAGTCGCGGTCGCGGATGACGCTCAAGTAGCACTGGTCGCTGGTGATGCCGAGCGCTGTCTCCGGCCCCTGATCGACGATGTCGCGGAAGTCGTATTCGAAATGCGCTTCCGTGCGCCACTTCGCGGGGCGGCGTCCTTCGAGGAAGGGCAGGAGCGATTCGCCGTCGCATTGCAGCGGCACTTCGAGCCCCAGCCAGTCCAGGATCGTCGGCATGAGGTCCACCGCCTCGGTGAAGTCCTCGACCATCGTGCCGCGCGCGGCGTGCGGGCGCGGATCGCGGATGATCAGCGGGATGTGGTAGGAGGCGTCGTGATAGCCCTCCTTCCCCCACAGCCAATGGTCGCCCAGCATCTCCGCGTGATCGACGGTGAAGACGATCAGCGTTTCGTCGTACTCGCCGGTCTCCTTCAGGTGCTGGAGGATGCGGCCGATCCCGGCATCCGCCTCTGCGATCAGCCCGAAATAGGTGGCGCGGATCTGGCGGATGTCGCGCTCGCTCAAACCGCGCGTGTCCACCGGATCGTCGCTGATGAGCCCGGCCTTCCCGGCGTGGGCGATGCGGTCGGCGAGATAGGGATGAATCCCGCCTTCCTCGGCGGCCGTCTTGCGGCGCGCCGGAAGCGGCACGTCGGCGGGATCGATCAGGCTGCAATAGGGCTCGGGCGCGATGAATGGGGGGTGGGGCCTTAGGAACACGCCATGCACGAACCAGCCCTGGTCCTGCCGCACCGAGAGGAAGCGGCGGATCGCCTCGGCCATGAATTCGGTCTCGCTGTGCTCGGCGGCAAAGCGCGCCGGCGCGGCGAAGGGGCTCTGCCCCGGCTTGGGCTTCCAGCCGGGCGCGGGCTCGTAGACGCTCCAGCGCCCCTCCGGCAGGTCGTAGCCGCGCGCCTTCAGGTCGGCGATCCAGGGCGCCATATGGTCGGGCAGCTGCATCCCCACGAAGAATCCCGGCATCACGCCTTCGAAGGTGGTCAGGGCCGGATCGCCGGGCGGGAAGCGGCGCGGGTCGGCCGGCGTGTCCGTGTAGCCGAACAGGGTCGGCTCGTAGCCGGCCTTGCGCACTTCCAGCGCCAGATTGGTGAAGCGCGCATCGACCGGCGTGCCGTTGCGCCCGCAGCGATGGTTCATGAGATAGAGGCCGGCCAGCATCGAGGTGCGCGCGGGGCCGCAGGGCGCGGTCGCGGCGTAGTGGTTGCGGAACAGCACGCCGTCCTTCGCCAGCGCGTCGAGATTGGGCGTGCGGGCGAGTGGGTGTCCGAGGACGGAGAGCGCCTCGGCGCGCCACTGATCGGCGGAGAGGAACAGGACTTTGCGGAGTTTCATGCGTGTGGCTTCCGACCGGCCAAAGATTTCCGTTCGCGAAGATAGAGCCGATTCGCTCGGCCCCCGCTAACCGGAAAACGACCGGGGAGGGCGCTGCCGGCGCAGCGGCCCTCTTCAGGCAAACCCTCCAGCCTTCTGCCTCATCCTTCGAGGCCGCCTTCGGCGGCACCTCCGGATGAGGAGAAAAATCCTGCCGCTTCCCGCCTACCTGAGGTGCAAGGGCGTGGTAGATTCCCCGCCTCCTCATCCTGAGGTGCGAGCGTAGCGAGCCTCGGAAGGAGAGGAGGCGGCCCGGGTCGATATAGTGAGCGTCGCGGGGGGAGGTCAGGTGCCTGCTCAGACCGGCGCAGCGCTCGGCGCTATTCCAGCCGCGCCGGGAAGCCGGGCGCGCGCAGGTCCGTGCCGAGCGCATCCTCCAAGAGCTTGACGATCTCAGTCGATTGCGCAGCCCCGCCATAGGCTGCCCTGCCGCGGCGGAAGATCTCCAGCGTGCGCGCGGCGAGCTCCAGCGGCACGCCCAGCTCCGCGCCCGCCTTGGTCGCGAAGCCGAGATCCTTCAGCGCTAGGTCCATGGTGAAGCCGATATCGTAGCTGCCGTTGAGGATCAGCTGCCCCTCGGTCTCGTGCACGAAGCTGGTGCCCGAGCTGGCGGCGATCGCCTTCCAGGCCTGCGCGAGGTCGAGGCCGCCGCGCTTGGCCAGCATCAGCGCCTCGCCATCGGCGACCAGATGGATGAAGGCCAACATGTTCGTGATGACCTTGATCAGCGCGGCCGAGCCGAGCGGGCCCATGAAGAAGAGGCGCTTGCCCATCGCCTCCAGCGCCGGGCGGTGGGTTTCATAAAGGTCGGCATCGCCGCCGACGAGCACCGTGACCTCGCCGCGCGCGGCCAGATGCACGCCGCCGGTGACGGGCGCTTCCAGCGTGCGCACGCCTTGTGCCGCCGCGCGCTCGGCGAGGCGGCGGATCTCGTCCGGACCGAGCGTCGACATCTCGATCCAGGCGCCGCGCCCGCTGAGGCCCGCCAGCACGCCGTCGGGTCCGCTCAGCACCTGCTCGGAGGCGGCGGGGGAGGGCAGGCAGGTGATGACGGCGTCGCTCTCCTCGGCGACCGCGCGCGGGCTGTCGGCGCCGATCGCTCCTGCCGCCATCAGGCGCTGCATGCGCCTGGCATCGACGTCATGGACCCGCAACGGGAAGCCGCGCTTGAAGAGGCTCGACGCGAGCGCGCCGCCCAGCTCGCCAAGGCCGACGAAGCCATAGCGCATCTCGGCTCACCGTTTCCGGTAATCGTCGATCGGCGCGGTGGCCATCTCCAGATGCAGCTCCGTGCCTTCCCAGGGATGCGCCAGCGCCACCTCCTCGTTCAGCTCGACGCCGAGGCCCGGCTCTTCGGGCGGGATGACATAGCCCTCCTCCCAGCGGAGCGGCCGCTTCAGCAGCTGGGCGTGGAAGCCGTCCCAGCGTTCGATCGATTCCAGGATCAGGAAGTTGGGCGTGCAGGCGCTGAGCTGGAGGTTCGCCGCGCCTTCGATGGGCCCGCAATAGAGGTGCGGCGCCACTTGCGCGTAATGCGCCTCGGCCATGCCGGCGATCTTCTTGGCTTCGAGGAGCCCGCCGACGCGGCCCAGCGCCATCTGCAGGATGGAGGCGGCGCGCAGCTCCAGGAGGCGCGCGAACTCGTATTTGGTGGCGAGCCGCTCCCCGGTCGCGATCGGGATCTTCGTCTGGCGCGCGACCAGCGCCATCTCCTCCGGCATCTCGGGCGGCACCGGCTCCTCGAACCAGAGCGGGTCGTAGGGCTCGAGCCGGCGCGCCAGGCGCAGCGCGCCCGAGGCGGTGAACTGGCCGTGCGTGCCGAAGAGGAGATCGGCCTTCGCGCCGCACGCCTCGCGCAGGCGCCGGCAGAAGGCCTCCGAGCGGTCGAGCGATTCCAGGCTCGGCTGGCGCGGGTCGAAATTGGAATAGCCCCCCACGGGATCGAACTTCACGGCGGTGAAGCCTTGAGCGAGATAGTCGGCGGCGCGCTCGGCCGCGGCGTCGGGGTCGGAATAGACGGGCGAGGCCGAATGGGCATCCTCGCCCTCGGGCGGGTAGATGTAGGTGTAGGTGCGCAGAGCGTCATGCACGCGCCCGCCGAGCAGCTCATAGACGGGCTTGTCGACCGCCTTGCCGCAGATGTCCCAGAGCGCCACCTCCAGGCCCGACAGCACGCCCATCAGCGACAGGTCGGGGCGCATCGAATAGCCGCGGCCATAGACATTGCGCCACAGGCTCTCGATGCGGAACGGGTCCATGCCCTCGACGTGACGGGCATAGACGTCCTCTATCATCTTGACCACGACGTCCGGCGCGAAGGCGGCGTTGTAGACCTCGCCCACCCCCTCGATCCCGTCGGCGGTCGCGAGCTTCAGGAAGATGAAATACCGCCCGCCCTTGCGCGGCGGCGGATTGCCGACGATGAAGGTCTTCAGGCCGGCGATTTTCATGAGCGGACTCCCCTGGCGTCTTCGCCACACTCTGACCAACTCCAGCGCGCGCGTAAATGCGATCTCGTTTAGGAAGTGATATATAATTGTATATTGACACCTGCGTAAGATATAGAATAATGTATCTACATGGCCGACATTGCCCAATCTTTGCGTGCAGCTCGTGAAAAGAAGCTCGTAAGCCAGCGCGCCCTGAGCGCGCTGACGGGAGTCCCGCAGGGGCACATCTCCAGGATCGAGGCCGGCGCGGTGGACATCCGGCTTTCCAGCCTCATCGAA
>JAREAF010000092.1 GCA_029240475.1 Rhodospirillales bacterium
GGGAGGCGCCCGTTGCAATCCTCCGTCCGGAAGGAACCCCAGGGAGGACATAAGAAAAAATGCAATCCCGATCGAAATGGCTGGCCCTTGCCGCCGCAGGAGCGCTCGCGCTGTCGGGCGCGCCGGCCGGGGCCCAGCCGGAATCGAAGGACCCGATCAAGCTGACGCTGCATGATTGGACAGGCCAGCTGCTCACCACGAATCTGATGGGCGAGATCCTGAAGAAGGCCGGCTACAACGTCGAATATGTGCAGGCGGACTACCTCGCCCAGTTCGCCGGACTCGAGACCGGGGACCTGCATGTGGCGATGGAGATGTGGGCCACCACCGGCCAGGAAGCGATGGATAAATCGATCGCGACCGGCAATACGGAAAATCTCGGCGAGACCGGGATGACCGCGATCGAGGAGTGGTGGTACCCGATCTATATGAAGGAGAAGTGCCCGGGCCTGCCGGACTGGAAGGCGCTCAACGACTGCGCCGAGGCCTTCTCCACGCCCGAGACCGCGCCAAAGGGCCGCTATCTCGGCGGGCCGGTGACCTGGGGCGGCTTCGACGAAGAGCGGGTCGAGGCGCTCGGCCTCGATTACGAAGTGGTGCATGCCGGCACCGACGCCGCCCTCTTCGCCGAACTGGAATCGGCCTATCAGCGGAAGGCGCCGGTCCTGCTCTGGGTCTATGCGCCGCACTGGGCGCCGGCCAAGTATCAGGGCGAGTGGGTCGAGTTCCCGAAATACGAGCCCGAGTGCTACACGGACCCGGCCTGGGGCGAGAACCCCGACGCCACCCACGACTGCGGCAAGCCGCGCGGGCCGATCTGGAAGGTCGGCTGGGCGGGGCTCAAGGACAAATGGCCGGGCGCCCACAAGGCGATCACGGCCTTCACGATCGACAATGACGAGATGAGCCAGATGATCGTCGCCGTCGATCTCGAAGGCAAGAAGCTCGAGGAGGTCGTGGCCGACTGGGTCGCGAAGAACGAGAGCCGCTGGAAGCCCTGGATCGGGCAGTAGGCAGCACGGACATCAGCCGCGAGGGCGGGCCTGGATCGGCCCGCCCTCCTGCATTTAAGCTGACCCGATCTTGACCGCCGCGATCGACACCACACACTACCGCGCCGACGCGCCGCCGAAGCTCGCCTGCCGCGGCGTGTGGAAGCTGTTCGGCGCCGGCGCGGACCGGCTCAAGCCGGGCGCGGACGGCTTCGATCCCGACTCTCTCGCCGCATCCGGCGCGGTGATCGCCGTGCGCGACGCCAGCTTCGAGATCGGCGAAGGCGAGATCTTCGTCATCATGGGCCTTTCGGGCTCCGGCAAATCGACCTTGGTGCGCTGCCTCTCGCGCCTGATCGAGCCCAGCCGGGGCGAGGTGCTGCTCGACGGGCGCAACCTGCTCGCCGCCTCCGAGCGCGAGATGATCGAGATTCGGCGGCACAAGATGGGCATGGTCTTCCAGCATTTCGCCCTGCTGCCACATCTCACCGTTCTCGGCAATGTCGCCTTTCCGCTGGCGATCCAGGGCGTGCCGCGCGAGAAGCGGGAGGCGCGGGCGCGCGAGGTCATCGAGCTGGTGGGCTTGAAGGGCCGCGAGCATCACTATCCGCGCGAGCTCTCGGGCGGGCAGCAGCAGCGCGTCGGCATCGCCCGCAGCCTCGCCGTCGAGCCGGAGATCTGGTTCCTCGACGAGCCCTTCTCGGCGCTCGACCCACTGATCCGCCGCGAGATGCAGGACGAGTTCCTGCGCCTGCAACGGCTGCTGCACAAGACCATCGCCTTCATCACCCACGATTTCGACGAGGCGATCCGCCTTGCCGACCGCATCGCCATCATGAAGGACGGCGCCATCGTCCAGATCGGCACGCCCGAGGAGGTGGTGACCCGGCCCGCCACGCCTTACGTCGCCGAGTTCACCCGGGAGGTGCCGCGCGCCAAGGTGCTGTCGGTCGGGGCGGTGATGGGGCCGATCGACGGCGCGACCGACTTCGCGGGCGAGCTGCCCGTGAAGGCGAAGATCGCCGAGGTCGCGCCCGCCGTGCTGGCGCGTCGCGGCCCCTTCCTGGTGGTGACCGAAGAGGGCGAGCGCGTCGGGACGCTGACGGCCGAGCGCGTCATCGCCGTGCTCGCCGGGACGGGCGGCGCATGAAGGCGGCGACCCTTGCGCCCGCAGCGGAAGGCGCGCGGTTCAATCCGCGCCTGCTCGCCTGGGCGCTCGCGCTCGCCGCCACCTTCGCGCTCTCCTGGTACGCCAAGCCCTGGCTGCCCTGGGCGGCACAATATCCGACGCGCTGGATCCTGCCGCTGAAGCGCTGGGTCAACGACTTCATGAACTGGCTGATCCGGGACTTGGATTTCGGCCTCTTCACCTTCCAGGAGCTGACGCGCTCGGTCGCCTGGGTGCTGGACTGGCCGCTAGTCGGAGCGCAGGCGCTGCTGGCCGGCGGCGTCACCATCCGCCAGGAGGGCGATCCCTGGTTCGAAATCCCGCGCTTCTCCTGGCTCGGCATCGTCATCGCGGTGGCGCTGCTCGGCTGGCGCTTGGGCGGCCCGAGGCTGGCGGCGATCGCGGGCGTTGCCTTCCTCTATCTCGCGCTCTTCAATCAGTGGGAGAGCGCGATGATGACGCTGGCCGCGATCGTCATCGCCGTGCCGTTCGGCGTCGCCGGAGGCCTCGCGCTCGGCATCCTCGCCTATCGCCGCCGCGCGGCCGAGCTGGCGATCCAGCCCGTGCTCGACCTCATGCAGACGGTGCCGGTCTTCGCCTATCTGGTGCCGATCCTGTTCCTGTTCGGGTTCGGGCCGGTGGCGGCGATGATCGCGACCATTATCTATGCGATGCCGCCGATGGTGCGGGTCACGCTCCTGGCGCTTCGCCGGGTCCCGCCCGAGATCGTCGAGTTCGGACGCATGGCGGGCTGCAACGGACGGCAGATGCTTTGGCGCGTGCTGCTGCCGGCGGCGCGGCCCGGCCTGATGCTCGGCGTCAACCAGGTCATCATGATGTCGCTGAACATGGTGATCATCGCCTCGATGATCGGCGCGGGCGGGCTCGGCTTCGACGTGCTGACGGCGCTGAGGCGCCTCGACATCGGCGCGGGGCTGGAGGCGGGGCTCGCCATCGTCGTCATGGCCATCGCGCTCGACCGCTTGAGCCAGGCGCTCGCGGCCGACCGGCCGCCGCTCGACGCCGCACGCCGGCGCCGCCCCTGGATTCAGCGCGAGCCGCTGCTGGCGCTCGCCCTCGCCGCGCTCCTGGTCACGTCGCTGCTCAGCTTCGTTGTTCCCGCGCTGGCCGGGGTGCCGGAGGAGATCACGGTCACCACGCGCCCGATCTGGGCCAAGCTGGTGCAGTGGATCAACGTCAATTTCTTCGATGAGCTCGAGGCGGTGAAGACCTTCGTGCTCCTGAACCTGCTCATTCCGGTCAAGCGCTTCATGCTGGGCCTGCCCTGGCCCGGCGTGCTGCTGCTCCTCGGCCTCGCCGGCTGGCAGCTCGGCGGCTGGCGGCTGGCCCTGCTCGCGATCCTGCTCGCCGGTTTCGTCGCGGTGACCGGCAACTGGGCCAATGCGATGGAGACGGTCTATCTGGTCGGCATCTCCGCCGTCATCGCGGCGCTCATCGGCATGCCGCTCGGCATGTGGGGCGCGGCCAGCCGGCGCGCGCACCATGCGCTTGAGGTGGTGGTGGACACGCTGCAGACGCTGCCCTCCTTCGTCTATCTGATCCCTGTTGTGATGCTGTTCCGCGTCGGCGATTTCGCGGCCATGCTGGCGGTGATCGCCTATGCGGTTGCGCCGGCCATCCGCTACACCGATCATGCCATCCGCGGCGTGCCGGCGCATCTGGTCGAGGCGGCGCGCGCCGCGGGCTGCACGCGGCGACAACTCCTCTGGAAAGTGAAGCTGCCGCTCGCGGTCCCGGAGATCATGCTCGGCATCAATCAGACGGTCATGCTGGCCATCAGCATGCTCGTCATCACCGCGCTGGTCGGCACGCGCGACCTGGGGCAGGAGGTCTATGTGGCCTTGACCAAGGCCGATACGGGCCGCGGCATCGTCGCGGGCCTCTGCGTCGCCTTCATCGCCATCATCGCCGACCGGCTGATCGGCGCATCGAGCGCGCGCGCCCGCGCCAAGCTGGGGCTGGCATGAATATCGAGGCGAGGAACCGCGCGGCGCGGCTTTCCTGCTGGTCGGGGCCGGTCGAGCCGCAGCCGCTCAAGGGCGGCATCACCAACACCAATTTCGTGGTCGAGGACAGAGGCGCGCGCTTCGTCGTGCGCATCGGGGACGACATCCCGGTGCATGGCGTCATGCGCTTCAACGAGCTGGCCGCCGCCAAGGCGGCCGAGGCGGTGGGCCTTTCCCCGCCAATCATCCATCACGAGCCGGGCGCCCTCGTCATGCGCCATGTCGAGGGCCGCACGCTCGCGCCCGAGGACATCGCGCAGCGTCCCATGCTGGAGCGCATCCTGCCGCTGATCGGCCGCTGCCATCGCGAGATGCCGAAGCACCTGCAAGGGCCGGTGCTGATCTTCTGGGTCTTCCATGTGCTGCGCAGCTACGCGCAGTTCCTGAACGCGAACGGCAGCGCGCACAGGCCGAAGCTGCCGCGCCTGCTCTCCGTCGCCGAGGAGCTGGAGCGTGCGGTGGGGCCCATCGAGGTCGTGTTCGGGCACAACGACCTGCTCGCGGCGAACTTCATCGATGCGGGCGAGCGGCTCTGGCTGATCGACTGGGACTATGCCGGCTTCAACAGCCCCCTCTTCGACCTCGCCAACCTCGCCTCGAACAACGCGCTCACGCCCGAGGACGAGGCCTGGATCCTGGAGAGCTATTTCGGCCGGGCCGACGCCGACCTCCTGAACCGCTATCATGCGATGAAATGCGCTTCGCTCCTGCGCGAGACGATGTGGAGCATGGTGTCCGAGCTGACCTCGACGCTCGAATTCGACTACGCCGCCTACACCGCCGATTACCTGAACCGCTTCGAAGCGGCGCTCGCCGCATTCCAGAACCGGAGAGCATAAAGGCATGAGCCTTCCGACCCACGCCCGCGCCGTCATCATCGGCGGCGGCATCATCGTCTGCTCGACCGCCTATCACCTGGCGAAGAACGGCTGGACCGACACCGTTCTGCTGGAGCGCGCCAAGCTCACCTCGGGCTCGACCTTCCACGCCGCCGGGCTGGTCGGGCAGTTGCGCACCTCGGCCAACATCACGCAGCTGCTCAAATATTCGGTCGAGCTCTATGACAGGCTCGAGGCCGAGACCGGCCAGGCGACCGGCTGGAAGCGCAACGGGGGCTTGCGCCTCGCCTGCAATCCCGAGCGCCTCACCGAGATCAAGCGGCAGGCGACGACCGCGCACAGCTTCGGGCTGGAGATGCATCTATTGTCACCGCAGGAAGCCAAGGAGCTCTGGCCGGTGATGGACATCGCCGATGTGGTCGGCGCGGCCTTCCTGCCGACCGACGGGCAGGCCAACCCCTCCGACATCGCGCAGGCGCTGGCGAAGGGCGCGCGGGCCGCGGGCGTGAAGATCGTCGAGGATTGCCCCGTCACAGCCATCCTGATCGAGAACGGCCGCGCCGTCGGCGTCGCCACCGAGCAGGGCGAGATCCGCTCAGAGGTCGTGGTTAATTGCGGCGGGCAGTGGGCCAAGGAGATCGGCCGCATGGCCGGGGTCACGGTGCCACTGCAATCGGTGCAGCACCAGTATCTGGTGACGGAGCCGATCGAGGGCCTGCCGCGCAACCTGCCGACACTGCGCGACCCCGACCGGCTCATCTATTTCAAGGAAGAGGTGGGCGGGCTCGTCTTCGGCGGCTATGAGCCGAACCCGATCCCCTGGGCGCTCGACGGCATCCCCAAGGGCTTCCATTTCACGCTGCTCGACAGCGATTTCGACCATTTCGAGCCCCTGATGGAGCAGGCGCTGGTACGCGTCCCCGCGCTGGAGAAAGCGGGCGTCAAGCAGCTCATCAACGGGCCGGAATCCTTCACGCCGGACGGCAATTTCATCCTCGGCGAGGCGCCGGAGCTGAAAGGCTTCTATGTCGGCGCCGGCTTCAACGCCTTCGGGATCGCATCGGCCGGCGGCGCGGGCCGCGCGCTCGCCGAATGGATCGCCGGCGGCGAGCCGCCCTTCGATCTCTGGCCGGTGGATATCCGCCGCTTCGGGCCGGTGCATCGCGACGAGGCGTGGGTCAGGACCCGCACGCTCGAAGCCTATGCCAGGCACTACACCATGGCCTGGCCGCATGAGGAGATGGAGAGCGGCCGGCCGGTGCGCGTCTCGCCGCTCTATGAGCGCCTCAAGGCGCAGGGCGCGTCGTTCGGCTGGAAGCTCGGCTGGGAGCGGCCGAACTGGTTCGCGCCCAAGGGCATGGAGCCGAAGGACCAGTATTCCTATGGCCGGCAGAACTGGTTCGAGGCGGTCGGCGCCGAGCACCGCGCCGCGCGCAAGGCGGCCGCGCTGTTCGACCAGAGCTCCTTCGCCAAGTTCATGCTGATCGGCCAGGATGCCGAGGCCTCGCTCTCCTGGGTCGCGGCGAACGACGTGTCGCGCCCGTCGGGCAGCCTCACCTACACACAGATGCTGAACCAGCGCGGCGGCATCGAATGCGACCTCACCGTCGCGCGGCTGGACGAGAAGGCCTATTACATCGTCACCGGCACCGGATTCGCCACGCACGACCTCGCCTGGATCGGCGACCAGCTGCCGGAGAATCTCGACGCCAAGCTGGTGGACGTGACCTCGGCGCGCGCGGTCCTGTCGCTGATGGGGCCGAAGTCGCGCGAGATCCTCGCCAAGGTGACGGACGCGGACGTCTCCAACGCCGCCTTCCCCTTCGGCACGGTCCAGGAGATCACGGTCGCCGGCACGCCGGTGCGCGCGCTCCGCATCACCTATGTCGGCGAGCTCGGCTGGGAGCTGCACATCCCGACCGAGGCGGCGGGGGCGGTCTTTGACCGGCTGATGGAGGCCGGCCGGCCCAAGGGCCTCGTCAATGCCGGCTACCGCGCGATCGAGAGCCTGCGCCTGGAGAAGGGATACCGCGCCTGGGGCTCGGACATCGGCCCGGACCACACGCCCTTGGAGGCGGGCCTGGGCTGGGCGGTGAAGCTGAAGACCAACCGCCCCTTCCTCGGCCGCGAGGCCCTGGAGGCGCAGCACCGCGCGCCGCTCAAGAAGCGCCTCGCCGGGTTCACGGTGGAGAATCCCGACACGGTGCTGCTCGGCCGCGAGACGATCTTCCGAGACGGCAAGCCGGTGGGCTGGCTCACCTCCGGCGGCTGGGGCTACACGGTCGGCAAATGGATCGGCTACGGCTATGTCCGCAACCCGGACGGCGTCTCGACGGAGTACCTGACCTCGGGTTCCTACGAGCTGGAGGTCGCAGCCGAGCGCGTGCCGGCCAAGCTGCACCTCCAGCCGCTGTATGATCCAAAGAACGAGCGGGTCAGGGGCTAGCGCAGGAGCACACACTTGGTAAGCGTGGCGTTGCCGACCCGTCAGCCAAGAGCGGAGATGGGCAGGCTCTTCACATGCGCCTCAACCGCTCGAATGATTTTCGTGGCCAGCGGCAGGTTTTTCTTCTCCGCCTTCCAATGCTGGTGAAACAGCGCGACCGTTTCGCGCGCGGTGTCCAGCACCAGCTTCTGCGGCAGCATCGCTTTGTAGGCCAAGTGCGACAGCTCTTCCTCGGTCACCTCGTCGAAGCGTCGGGTGCGACTGTAGTTCAGCGCGGCGTTTGCGTCCGCGATATAGGCGATGGTTGCGACGAAATCATAGGCGGGCGCGAGCGTCGGCCTGCGCCGGTCCGCATAGAGCAGCGACCAGTTCTTCAGGTGCATGTCCGCGTTCCCGATCAGCGTGTTGAAGACCAGGCGCCGAACGAGTTCTTTGACATCGGCGAGTGATGTCTCCGCCGCGAGCACGGCGGCGATGTTTCGGTAGCTGGCGCGGCGGTACTTCTGCTCGGGATAGACGCCGAACACCTGCGCGAAATCCTCGACATGCGCCGCCCCTCCTCCTGCGAGCCGGTCGAAACGCCGGATGGCGAGCGCCTTGCCCCGCAGCAGCCTGCCGACATCCGCCGGCAGGTTCGCGATCTCGTCCGGATCGACCAGCTTCATCGGCGGCACGTCCATGCCGATCAGCCGCGCGAGGGTCATCATCGAGAACTCGTTCTCCGGCACGCCGGCGAACTCGCGTGACGGAAGCTTCACGATCCAGGAGCCGCCCACGCCTTCGGCCGGAATCGTCAGGCCGCGCCTCGGCCGATCGACGGCAGAGAATTTCAGCTGCACCCCGGCCAGCGAAAACCGAAGGGCGCGATCCCGACGATCCGCGCCGGTACGCGGCTCCACCGCGCCCGCCGCATCGGCGGGCCAGGCATTCCCGTCCGCTGGGCGGACCGTGACAGCCCCCGGCAAATCCTTGCCTAGCGCCCAGATCAGGAAGAACTCGCGGGCGGGGTTCACGCCCGCCCGCTCGGCCAGATAGGTGCGCAGGCGCTCCTCCGGCAAAAGGTTCGAGAACCAGGGCAGAAGGCGTGTCTGCGTCGGGCGGAATTCGGTGATCAGCGCCCCGAACGCATCTTTGAATGCCAGACCGAGCGTGGGGCGATCCTCGCCGCCGATGTAGGAGTCATTCCACGCGAAGAGGATGCGGTCCCCCGCCACGCGCGTGAGCGTGCCTGCCGGCTCGCCATGGAGCAGGACATCGAGGATGGAAACGTCAGCCATCCCCCTCCTCATCCAGGCTATAAGCAGGACGC
>JAREAF010000599.1 GCA_029240475.1 Rhodospirillales bacterium
GGCACATGACGCGCATCTCGTCTGAGTCGAGGTCCGGGAGCGGTATTGGCGCGAGACCGCTCGTGAAAGGCGGCTTGTTCGGCGGCGACAGGTCTTCGTAGATGCCCTTGGCGATTATCATCGAAAAATGCGTGTGAATGTTCGCGAAGCCTGGCATCACAGCCTTGCCTCGCCCGTCGATGAGCTCGGCGGAGGAGTTTCCGGCGACGATGGTCTCGCTTGGGCCAATCGCAGTGATTCGATCCCGGTCGATCGCGATGGCGGCGCCGTGGTGGACCGTGTCACTCGCGTCCACCGTGATGATCGTAGCGTCGTGGATGATCGTCGTCATTGCTAGCCCCTCGTTCCATTCTCGTGGGCAATGAAATGGCTCGCGAGCTCCTCTCCCGTTGTCAGCCATACGTCGCCGAAGCCGCGCGCGCGGGCGATGAAATCTCGGAAGATGCCGAGGCGCATCGGGCGCCCCGTCACCTGCGGATGCAGCACCATCGAAACGAGACCGCCCCATTCTCGGGTCTGATCGAGTTCGCCATTCCAGATCGAGAGAACATGCTCCTTGGGGAACATCGGTCGCGGGCTGAAGCGATTAGTCAGCCCGTACATCCAATCATCGAACGACATGTTGATCGGCAATTCGATCGGCCCGTCAGTGCCGTCGCGTAAGCGGTGTCGGTATGGGCGAATGTCGTCGCGCCATGACGATGAATAAAGGACGCCGCGGTCGCGCAGATGCTTCAGCAGTGCGTCGTAGTTTTCGCCGAGCGGAGCCCGGTAGCCTGTCGGCTTGACACCTAGTACGCGGTCGAGTGCGTCCAGGCCCCGATCAACCTCCTCAATGTCGTGCTCGAGATCGTAAGGTTCGGGTCGCTTGTGGAGATAACCATGATGGCCGATTTCGTGGCCGTCCTTGGCAATCGACTCGCACATCTTCGGATGGGCTTCGACGACCCACCCTGGGATGAAGAAGGTGGCGCGAAGTTCGATCGAGCGCAGGTATTCGAGAATTTTCGGAATTCCGACGCGCGCTTCGTAGCCGCCGAAGGAGAGCGTGACGAGCCGGTCGATGCTCTTCACGTCATAGGCGAGCCAGGCGCTTTCAGCGTCGACGTCGAAGGATGGGAACACCGCACAGCGGGCGCCGTTCGGCCAGGGAAAGTCCGGTGCGGGGTCGGAGCGGTTTCCAGGCAGCGGCTCGATATCGGGGATCACGGCTTCAGTTCTCCTGTTGCGACTGGTTGACGAGCGCGACGCGACAGTTCTGCGACCGCAAGGGCTGCGACTGTAAGGGCGATGAGGAGGGTCGAGACAGCGGTCAGCGAGGGGTCGAGCTCGAACTTCACCGCCTCCCAAATCCGCTTCGGCAGCGTGCTCGTGCGCGGCCCGCCAAGGAAGAGGACAAGCACGACCTCATCGAATGAGGTAAGAAATGCGAAAGCTCCCCCCGAAATCACCGCCGGGCGAACCGCCGGCAGAATGACGTGCCAGAAGGCACGCGGGAAGCTCGCGCCGCAGGAACGAGCGGCCAGCTCGAGGCTCGCATTGAGGCGGCGGAAGGCTGCGCCGGCTATAACGATTACGACCGGCACCGCGAGGAGCGTGTGCCCGAGAAAGAGGGCGGCCGGCGTGCCGATAAGCCGGAGCGGCGCAAAGAGCACGTAGAGTCCGATCGCGAGCACAATGACGGGAACGACGATCGGCGAGACGAGGAAAAACTCGACGGCGCGTCTGCCGGGAAGGGTCGTGCGCGCAAGTGCATAGGCCGCGGGAACGCCGAGGACGAGCGATGCGGCGGTGACCGCGACGGCGAGCCAGAAGGAGAAACCGGCGGCCTCGCGCCAGGTGCGGCTGCGCCACAAAGCCTCGTACCAGCGCCACGACCACGCGGTTGGTGGAAAGCTGAACAGCGTCGTGTCGTTGAACGAGACGATTACGATCACGCTAATGGGAGCAAGCAGGAAGGCCGCCACGAGGGCGCAGTGGGTCCAGAGGAGGGTGCGTCCCCACCCCGCAGCGACGCGCGTCCCGTCGCGCGTCACGCGCGTCCCTCGGCGCCGACAATCCGGCCCGTGCCGGCACAGGCTGCGCCGAGCCCAAAGATTGCGCCGACGAGCGCGAGCAGCGTCAGGCTCAGCGCCGAGCCAAATGACCAGTCAAGGAGATCGCGCACCACCATCTCGATGAGGAGCGCGATCGTGAGATCGTCCGGGCCACCCAGGAGCGCCGGAGTGATGTAGAAGCCGACGGCCAGCATGAACACGAGCGTTGCACCCGCCGCGACCCCCGATAGCGAGAGCGGCAAAACAACATGCAAGAAAGCGCGCGCCGGGCTCGCGCCAAGGGAGCGCGCGGCAAGTGGCAGGCCGGGGTCGAGCCTCGCGAGCACCGCCCAGATCGGCAGGACCATGAAAGGCAAGAGCACATGGATCATTCCGATCTGCACGCCGAGGCTGTTGAAGAGACGCGAGAGGGGCTGGTCGATCAGCCCAGCCGAGAGCAGCCATTGGTTCACGACGCCGCGCCGGCCGAGGAGGATCACCCACGCCAGACTGCGCGCCAGAATGCTTGTCCAGAATGGGATCATTACCGCGGTCGCGAGAAGCGCCCGCAGGCGCGGCCCCGCCGTAGCCATCGCATAAGCGAGCGGGTAGCCGAGCAGCAAACAGGCGAGCGTCGTGATGCCGGCGGTGCGGAAGGTGGTAAGGAAGGCGTAATGATAAGCGTCGTCGCCGAGA
>JAREAF010000093.1 GCA_029240475.1 Rhodospirillales bacterium
CGTCCATCCGCTGCGCCGCGACGCCATCCCCGGCTGCACCTATTGCATGCCGCAGGTGGCGAGCGTCGGCCTGACCGAGCGCGCGGCCAAGGAGCAGGGGCGCGAGGTCAAGGTCGGCCGCTTCCCGTTCCTCGGCAATGGCAAGGCGATTGCCCTGGGCGAGCCCGAGGGCATGGTCAAGACCATCTTCGATGCCCGAACCGGCGAGCTGCTCGGCGCGCATATGATCGGCGCCGAGGTGACCGAGCTGATCCAGGGCTACACCCTCGCCAAGACGCTCGAGACCACCGAGGCCGAGCTGATGCACACCATCTTCCCGCACCCGACCCTCTCGGAGATGATGCATGAGGCCGTCCTTGACGCTTACGGCCGCGTCATCCACATCTGACAGATGGCCGAGCCCCTCCAGTCACCCCCATCCCAACACTCCCCCCTCGAGGGGGAGGGAGAATTGGGGCGCGCCGCTTCTTCTCCCTCTCCCCTTGCGGGGGAGGGCGGGGAGGAGGGTGGGCCGCGCGCACAATCCAAGCCCCGCCATCCCGAGAAGGTGAACCGCCCCTCCACGCCGGCGCAGCGCAAGCCGGACTGGATCCGGGTCAAGGCGCCGGTCAGCCGCGAGTACCAGGAGACGCGCGCGCTGATGCGCCGCCTCAAGCTCAACACGGTCTGCGAGGAGGCGGCCTGCCCGAATATCGGCGAGTGCTGGAAGCAGCGGCACGCCACGGTCATGATTCTCGGGTCGGTTTGCACCCGCGCCTGCGCCTTCTGCAACGTGGCGACCGGGCGGCCCGATCTGCTCGACCCGCACGAGCCCGAGCATGTGGCCCAGGCGGTCGGCGAGCTGAAGCTCGCGCATGTGGTGGTGACCTCAGTCGATCGCGACGATCTGGAGGACGGCGGGGCGGGGCATTTCGCCCGCACGATCCGCGCCATCCGTACCGCCGCGCCGGAGACCACGATCGAGGTGCTGACGCCCGACTTCCTGCGCAAGGAGGGCGCGATCGAGACGGTCGTCGCCGCCAGGCCCGACGTCTACAACCACAATCTCGAGACGGTGCCGCGCCTCTATCGACCGGTGCGGCCGGGGGCGCGCTACTTCGCCTCGCTGCGCCTCTTGCAGCGGGTTAAGGAGCTGGACCCCTCGATGTTCACCAAGTCCGGCCTGATGGTCGGCCTCGGCGAGACCCGGGAGGAGGTGCTGCAGGTGATGGACGACCTGCGGACGGCGGAGGTCGACTTCCTCACCATCGGCCAGTATCTGCAGCCCACCCCGAAGCATCATCCCGTCGATCGGTTCGTGCCGCCGGACGAATTCGCCGAGCTTCAGCGGCAGGGCCTGGGCAAGGGTTTCCTGCTCGTCGCCGCCTCGCCGTTGACGCGCTCCTCCTACCACGCCGGCGAGGATTTCCAGCGCCTGCGCGCGGCCCGCGAGGCTCAGCTCGCGGGGGCGGCCTAGCAGCGGCCGGGCAAGGCCGCGATGCCTACCCATGCCGAGGAGCGGCACTCGCCCTTCACGCCGGACCAGCTCTTCGATCTCGTGGCCGACATCGAGCGCTATCCGGAGTTCCTGCCCTGGTGCGTGGCGGCGCGCGTGCGCCGGCGCGAAGGCAAGACCGTCTGGGCGGACCTCATCATCGGGTTCAGGATGTTCCGCGAGCGCTTCACCAGCAAGGTGACGCTGGATCGTGCCGCGCACCGCATCGACGTGGCCTATACCGAAGGCCCGTTCCGCTATCTCAACAACCACTGGGTCTTCAAGCCGGCGCCGGACGGGGGCACCCTCATCGACTTCTATGTCGATTTCGAGTTCCGCTCGATGGTGCTCCAGAAGATCATCGGCGCGCTGTTCGGCGAGGCGGTCCGCCGCATGGTCGGCGCTTTCGAGCATCGCGCCGAGCAGCTCTATGGCGCGCATGTTCCGCCCGAGATCCAGCGCGTGCCCGGCCGCTGAGCCGCGCTCTCACATCGCCAGCGTCAGCACGAGGATGATGGCCATCGCGTTGTTGCCGGAATGCGCGGCGATGGCCGTCCAGAGTGATCCCGACCGGTGAAACAGCAGCGCGAGCGCGAAGCCGACCAGCCCCGCCCAAACAGCTTGGCCGCTCGGCCAGTGCAAGCCTCCGAACAGGACGGCGCTGATCAGGGCGCCGCCGACCGCACCGAGCCGCCCTCGGAGCCATTGGAACAGCAGTCCGCGGAAGATCAGCTCCTCCACCAAGGGCGTCGTGACGGCAGCGATCACCGCGAACAGAGCCATGCCGAGCGCCGGCAGGGCGTCCACACCCATCAGCTCCTCATTGACGCCATGCAGCGGGATGCCGGTCGCCTCCGAGACGACGCTCAGGAGAAAGGCGAGGGAGATGCCGCCGGCCGCCCCTCCCACTGCGCAGAGCATGAGCGTTCGGGCCGGCAGCGGTTTGAATTGGAACACGGCCCAGCCGCGCCGTGCCGCCACCGAAAGGGCCGCCATCGCGAGCACCGCATTCGCCAAAGCGAGCTGCAGGAGCAACCCCCACGGGCCGGTCAGCCAAGCTCCAGGCCGCATCACCTGCGCAAGCCCGATGCCGATGGCGACGAGAACGAACAGCGCGCCGGAGAGCGCCAAGCCGATCAGCACGTCGGCGCCGGTCGGTTGCGCGGGCGGCCGCGTGGCGGCGCTCGTGGGCGGCAGCCCCTGGGCGATGCTCATGCCGCCGGGCCCATGGATCGCTCGAGCAGCGACAAGGCCTTGGCCACGGCTGCCAAGCGGATCCGCGCGCGGCCGACATCGCCGAACCGCTCCGTCGCCAGCACCGTGGCCTGACCGCGCGAGGCGCAGGCGAACTCGACGAGGCCGACCGGCTTGGCGCCCGAACCGCCGCCGGGTCCGGCGATGCCGGTGACCGAGACCGCGATGTCGGCGGCGGAATGCGCCAGGGCGCCCTCCGCCATCAGGCGCGCGACCTCCGGACTGACCGCCCCATGACGCGCGATGATCTCGCTCGGAACGCCGAGCATCTCGGTTTTCGCCTCGTTGGAATAGGTGACGAAGCCCCGCTCGACCACATCGGAGGAGCCGGGGATCTCCGTCAGGAGGGCGGCGACGAGCCCGCCCGTGCAGGATTCCGCCGTTGCGACGCGAAGGCCTTCCGCGCGGCCGACCGCCAGCAGCCGTTCGGCGCGCTTGGACAGCTCGTCGGGGAAGAGTGTCGTCGTCACCATGGCAGGGCCAACCGGATGAGGAAGAGCCCCGCGGCGGCGTAGAGAGCGGCCACCATGTCGTCGGCCATCACTCCGAAGCCACCGGCCAGGCGCTTGTCGCACCAGCTCGCGGGCCAAGGCTTCGCGATGTCCGCGACGCGGAACAGGAAGAAGCTCAGGAGATAGAGCACGGGGTCGAGCGGCACGATCGTGAGCACCGCCCATTGCGCCGCGACCTCGTCCACGACGATCCCCCCGGGATCCTTGATGCCGGCCATGCGCGCGAAGGGCCCCGCCGCGAAAGTCCCCGCGATGAAGACCGCGACCGCGCCGATCGCCAGGCCTCCGCTGCCCCAGCCCCACTGGATCGCGGCGGCGAAGGGCAGGGCCGCCGCCGATCCCCAGGTGCCCGGGAGCTTGGGCAGCAGGCCGCTGCCGAACCAGGTGCAGAGGAGGGCCAGCGGATGCCAGAAGGACAGGCCCGGCGGCAGCCTTCCGGGCTTGAAGCGGATCGGCAGCGCCCTCACAGGGGCAGCCCGATGGTGGCGACCGCTTGAGCGGCGATGCCCTCGCCGCGACCGGTGAAGCCGAGCCCTTCGGTCGTGGTGGCTTTCACGCTCACGCGATCTGGGCCGATCCCGGTGATGGCCGCGATGCGTTCGACCATCGCCGGGCGATGGGGACCGATGCGCGGCGCCTCACAGACGATGGTCACGTCGAGATGCCGGAGGAGGCCGCCGCGCGCCCGCACCAGCTCGACGGCATGGCGGAGGAAGTGCGCCGACTCCGCTCCCCGCCAGCGCGGGTCGGAGGGCGGGAAGTGCTGCCCGATATCGCCCGCGCCGATCGCGCCGAGCACCGCGTCGGTGAGGGCATGCAGCCCGACATCGGCATCGGAATGGCCGATCAGCCCTTGGCTGTGCGGCACGCGGACGCCGCACAGCATCACATGGTCGCCCGGCCCGAACCGGTGCACGTCGAAGCCGAACCCGCTGCGCAGGTCGCCGCAGCGGGCGAGCAGCAGCCGCTCGGCGCGGGCGAGGTCCTCTTCGGTCGTGATCTTCAGATTCTCCTCCGAGCCCAGGACAAGGCGCACCCGCAGCCCCGCCCGCTCGGCGACCGCGGCATCGTCGCTCAGCCCCGCTCCGCTGTTGTGGCGGTGCGCTGCGAGAAACGGGCCGTACCGGAACCCCTGTGGGGTCTGGGCGCGCCAGAGCGCGGAGCGGTCCAAGGTGGCGGCGATGTCTCCGGAGGCGCCCGCCCGCTTGACGGTGTCCGCAACCGGCAGGGCGGCGACCGCGCCATCGGCCACGGCGAGCGCGGCCAGGACCCGACCCGTCACATCCGGCGTGAGCAGCGGCCGGGCGCCGTCATGGACCAGGACGGCGTCCGGCTCGAAAGGAGCCAGCGCTTCGAGCGCGGCCAGCACGCTATCCTGCCGTTGCGCGCCGCCATGGACGGGCGGCAGCAGGGGAAGGTCCGATGCCGCCTGCTCGTAGCGGCCGCGGTCGTCGGGATGGATGGCCGCCACCACCCCCGCAAACCCGCCGCCCCTCAGCAGCGCCTCGAGGGCATGGCGCAGCACCGGACGCCCGGCCAGCATCCGGTATTGCTTGGGCGTCTCGCCGCCGAAGCGGGTGCCCCGGCCGGCGGCCACGGCGATGGCGTAGGTTCCTGGCATGCGGCGCAGAAGCTACCAAGTCGGGCGGCTCCATGCACCTCTTGCCGACCGCGAGGCGGAGGTATAGTCCGGGCCGATGTACGGGCTCTTTCCGATTTCCGCGCTGGCCGCGCTCCTGCCGGCCGCCATCCTGAGCTGGCGCCGGCCGCGCCGGGACGCCGTGCTGCTGCTCCTGATCGCGGTCGCGGCGGCGGGGCCGGCCAGCTGGGCCGTGGCGCTGATGTCCGGCGGCTGGCGCACCGGGCTCGCCCCGGCTCTGTGGGTGAGCATCGCCGCGACCGCGCTCGAATTCCTGGCGCTCGCACTGGTCACGCGCGAGGGCTGGCGTCTGGCGCCTCTCGTGCTTCCTTACCTGCTGGTCCTGGGCGTTCTGGCATTGCTGGTCGATGCGCCGGCCGGGCAGTCGCTCAGTCCCGGCGTGCCCACGGCGTGGCTGGACCTGCACATCCTGGTTTCCGTCGCGACCTATGGGCTGGCGGGGTTGGCTGCGGCGGCGAGCCTCGCCGTGCTGCTCCAGGAGCGCTGGCTGAAGCACCGGCAGGGCGGCGGCAGGGGCGCGGAGATGTTGCCCTCGCTCCGAGCCGCCGAGCGGCTGGAGATCGGCCTCCTCACCGCGGCCGGGATCGTGCTCGGCCTCGGGATCCTCACCGGCGCGGCGGCGGAATGGTTTGCGGCCGAGGAACTGGTTGGCCTCGGCCACAAGACCGTGTTCTCTCTGCTGGCCTTCGCGGTCATCGGCGGGCTGCTGGCGGCGCACCGCTTCACCGGCTTGCGCGGCCGCCTTGCGGCACGGCTCGTCCTGCTGGCCTGGATGCTGCTGACCCTGGCCTATCCGGGGGTCAAGCTGGTGACGGACCTGATCCTGGGCTGAGCTTGCTATCCGTAGCTGCTGCCGATAAATTGGGCAGCTGCGGGCAACAACGCATCACTGCACAAAAAATGGCCATTACAGTCGGTCCGGTCCGGATCGGGGACCCGGTCTTTCTCGCGCCCATGTCGGGCGTCTCGGACATGCCGTTCCGCCGCCTCGTCAAGCGCGAGGGGGCGGGGCTGGTCGTCTCCGAGATGATCGCCAGCCAAGCGATGATCCGCGAGTCCCGTCAGACCATGCGCATGGCCGAGAACACGCCGGAGGAATATCCGATGGCCGTGCAGCTGGCGGGCTGCGAGCCGGAGGTCATGGCTGAGGCGGCCAAGCTCAACGAGGACCGGGGAGCCGCGCTCATCGACATCAATTTCGGCTGCCCGGTGAAGAAGGTCGTCAACGGCCATGCCGGCTCCTCGCTGATGCGCGACGAGGTCCATGCCGCGCGCATCCTGGAGGCGACGGTGAAGGCCGTGCGCCTGCCCGTCACCTTGAAGATGCGCACCGGCTGGGACGACCAGAACCGCAACGCGCCGAGCCTCGCCCGGATCGCCGAGGCCTGCGGCATCCGCATGATCACCGTCCATGGCCGCACGCGCTGCCAGTTCTACAACGGCCATGCGGACTGGAGCTTCGTGCGCCGGGTGAAGGAGGCCGTCGGCATTCCGGTGATCGTCAATGGCGACATCCTCACGCTGGAAGATGCCAAGCAGGCCCTGGAAGCCTCCGGCGCGGACGGCTTGATGGTCGGTCGCGGAACCTATGGCCGGCCCTGGTTCCTGCGGCAGGTGATCCACTGGCTGAAGACCGGCGAGCGGCTGCCCGACCCGCCGATCTCCGAGCAGTATCGGATCCTCAGCGAGCATTACGAGGCGATGCTGACCCACTATGGGACGGAGCCCGGGATGCGCGTCGCCCGCAAGCATGTGGGCTGGTACTCCAAGGGGCTGCCGGGCTCGGCCGAGTTCCGATCGGCGGTCATGGCCGCCGCGGGACTGGAGGAGGCGCGGGCCTTGATTCGGCGCTTCTACGACCCGCTCATCGAGCGGCTGGCCGCATGAGGTCGGCGGCCGCACGTCCGCTTCCGTTGCCGGGCGCCGGGCCCGATCCCGACACCATCCTTGGGCTGCTGCCATTTCCTGTCGCCCTGGTCGATGGCGAGGACCGACTGCTCTATCTGAACGGGGCGGGGGAGGACTTCTTCTCGGCCAGCGCCGCGACCGCGCTCGGCCGGCGGCTCAGGGACATGCTGGTCCCGGACTCGCCGCTGCTCGCGCTCGTCGATCAGGTGCGCGCCAGCGGCGCGAGCTTCACCGAGCACGGCGTCACGGTCGACTCCCCGCGCATAGGGCCGCGCGCGGTCTCGATCGAGCTCGGGCCGGGCCCCAACCCGGGCGAAGTGGTGATCGCGCTGCGGCCGCGCGGGATCGCCGGCAAGATCGATCGCCAGCTCACGCACCGGCACGCCGCCCGCTCCGTCACGGCCATGGCCGCGATGCTGGCGCATGAGGTCAAGAACCCGCTGTCGGGCATTCGCGGCGCGGCGCAGCTGCTGGAGCAGAATGCGACCGGCAACGATCTGGAGCTGACGCGCCTCATCTGCGAGGAGGCGGACCGCATCGTGGCGCTGGTCAACCGCATGGAGATGTTCTCCGACCAGCGGCCTATCGAGCGCGCGCCCGTCAACATCCATGAGGTGCTGGACCAGGCGCGGCGCAGCGCGGCGGCGGGGTTCGCGCGCGGAATCCGCATCGTGGAGCGCTACGACCCGTCGCTCCCGCCGGTCCTGGGCAACCGCGACCTGCTGATCCAGGTGTTCCTCAATCTGCTGAAGAATTCGGCCGAAGCGGCGCCCTCCGATGGCGGAGAGATCGTCCTGACCACGCAATACCAGCAGGGCGTCAGGATCGCGCCGCCCGGGAGCGAGGCGCGGCTGTCGCTGCCGATCCTCGTCACCGTTCAGGACAATGGCAGCGGCATCCCCGACGACCTGCGCGCCCATCTCTTCGATCCCTTCGTCACCACCAAGCCGACGGGCAAAGGGCTGGGCCTCGCGCTCGTCGCCAAGCTCGTCGGCGACCATGGCGGGATTGTCGAATTCGACAGCGAGCCGCGGCGGACGGTCTTTCGCGTCATGCTGCCCGCGGCGTCGGAGGAGGCGAGCCGATGATTCCCGCCACCATCCTGGTCGCCGACGACGATCGCGCCATCCGGACGGTACTGAGCCAGGCGCTCGGGCGGCTCGGGCACGAGGTCCGCACCACCGGGCACGCCGCGACGCTGTGGCGATGGGTGGAGACCGGAGTCGGCGACCTCGTCATCACCGATGTGGTCATGCCGGACGAGAACGGCCTCGACCTGGTACCGCGCATCCGCAAGATCCGGCCCTCGCTGCGCGTCATCGTCATGAGCGCGCAGAACACGCTGCTCACCGCCGTGAAGGCCGCCGAGCGGGGCGCGTTCGAGTATCTGCCCAAGCCCTTCGACCTCCGGGAGCTGGTCGGGCTGGTCGAGCGGGCGCTGAGCCAGCCGGCCCCCGCCCCGGTCGCCGAGCAGCCGCAACCGCAGGAGCGGCTGCCGATCATCGGCCGCTCGCCCGCGATGCAGGAGATCTACCGCATCCTCGCCCGGCTGATGGGCACCGACCTCACCGTGCTGATCACCGGCGAGTCCGGCACCGGCAAGGAGCTCGTGGCCAAGGCGCTGCACGAGTACGGCAAGCGCCGATCGGGCCCGTTCGTCGCCGTGAACATGGCCGCCATCCCGCGCGAGCTGATCGAGAGCGAGCTGTTCGGCCATGAGCGCGGCGCCTTCACCGGCGCCAGCACCCGCAGCGCCGGCCGATTCGAGCAGGCGATCGGCGGCACGCTGTTCCTGGACGAGATCGGCGACATGCCGCTGGAGGCGCAGACCCGCCTGTTGCGCGTGCTGCAGAATGGGGAATATTTGCCCGTGGGCGGGCGGACGCCCATTCGCGCCGACGTGCGCATCGTCGCCGCCACCCATCGCGACCTGCGCCAGCTGGTGCGGCAGGGCCTCTTCCGCGAGGA
>JAREAF010000600.1 GCA_029240475.1 Rhodospirillales bacterium
GAGACGGGGGCGGGGCAAGGGGCGGTGATCTCGCCGCTCCTGTGCAACGTCTACCTGCACTACGTCTTCGATCTCTGGGCCCAGCGCTGGCGACGGCGCGAGGCCACGGGCGACATGATCATCCTACGCTATGCGGATGACATCGTGGTCGGCTTCGAGCGTGAGGCCGATGCCCGTCGCTTCTGGGATGCCATGCGTGAGCGGCTGCGGGAGTTCGCGCTGTCGCTGCATCCGGACAAGACCCGCCTGCTCGCGTTCGGCCGCTTCGCTGCGGCCCGGCGCGCGCGGTGCGGGCTCGGCAAGCCGGAGACCTTCGACTTCCTGGGCTTCACCATGCTCTGCGGCAAGTCGCGTTCCGGAGGCTTCCTCGTCCAGAGGAAGACCCGGCGCGACCGCATGCAGACGAAGCTCAAGGAGATCAAGGAGGGGTTGCGGCGGCGACGGCATCAGCCGATCCCTGAGCAGGGAACCTGGCTGAAGCGGGTCGTGACCGGCTACTTCGCCTACCATGCGGTTCCGACCAACCATCGGGCGCTGGGCAGTTTCCGGTACCATGTGGCCAGCCTCTGGCACCGCTCGCTGCGGCGACGCAGCCAGCGCAGCCGCGTCACATGGGACCGGATGGAGGATCTTAACCGCCGGCGCGGAGCCTTCCGGCTTGACCAACGCGACGTGGATCGCGACGTCGCCTTCGTCGTGCAGCACTGGGAAGAAGTCCTCGCCGACGAACAGCTCGCCCGTTTCCTCGACCCAGTTCTCGCTAAAAGCCGACTGGATCGCATGCACGATCGGGCCGCGCAGCCGCACGGAGAGGTCGCGGAAATGTTCGCCGTCCTGCGCGTCGCCCAGCCATGAGTCGACGATGCAGTGGCCGCCGACCAGGGCCGTACGCCCGTCCAGCACGGTTATCTTGCGGTGATCGCGCTCGTTGAGCACGCCAACGTTGCGAAGTCGCTTCGGGTGATAGGTGTCGAACTTGCAGCCGGCGTCCTCGAGCCGGCGCACGGCGGCCTCGCCCATCTCCTTGCCGCCGGTGGCATCGACCAGCACGCGCACTGTGACCCCGGCGCGGCTCCGCTGCGTCAGCGCGTCGACCAGCCGCCGCCCGAGCATGCCGTCCTTCCACAGGAACGTCTCGAAATGAACCGACCGCGTCGCCCGGCCGATCTCCTCGAACATGACCTCGAAGAAAGCGCCATTCTCCAAAATCTCGACCGCGTTGCCTTTGAGCGCGACGCCGTAGGTCAGGCCGGAGAGCGACGGCAGCAGCTCGGCAAGCGGCGCGTCGCTTTCGATGCGCAGACGCGGATCGCGGTGGCGCTTGATCGACCAGATGACGACCTCGGCAAGGACAAGGGCGCAGCCGAGCACCGCGACGACCACGGTCAGAACCAAATCGATCATCTCAATTGTCTGTCTTGCTTATCCGGCATTGAAGGCGGCAGCGCTGCGGGGCGCTCTCGCGATGTCGTGACGCCAGCCTCATCAAGGAACTAACAACTCAGGGGGCCGTTCGTAGGCTTCTTCCTCAGGTGTTCTGCCTGCGAAGAACATCGTCATGGTCGGCCCTTAGCGGAGATGGGCCTATGTTGCGTCCATCGTTGCGGGAAGGTATGGGCGCCAATCCGCGTGTAGACGGGGTTGCCTTCCGTGTTTGGGCGCCGCACGCCGACGCGGTCTTCGTCATCGGTTCGTTCAACGACTAGGCCGAGGACGCCGCCCCGATCGCGCGCGAGGACGGCGGCACCTGGTACGCCGGATCTGCTGAGGCCAAGCCCCTCCAGTCTAGCTGACGGCGCGGTGCGCGAACGCGGCGGCCATGACCGGGCGTCACGGGCCGGGAACGGCCTCCGCGCGTACCGCCAGCCCCGTCTCCTCGCCCAAAGGAATAGCGATCCGGCAGCGCACCCCGTCCGTCGCGAACTGAAGATCGACCTGGGCATCGAGTTCATAGGAGAGCACCCGCTCGATCAGCTCGCGCCCGAAGCCCCGGCGCCGGGGCGACCGCACCGGTGGGCCGCCCTCCTCGCGCCATTCCAGCACCAGACGGCGCGGGTCCTCGAGGTGCCAATGCACCGCGACCCGACCATCAAGGGCCGAGAGGGCACCGTGCTTGGCGGCATTGGTGACGAGTTCGTTCAGGGCGAGACTCAGGATTCCGGTGACCTGCGGGGGCAGGAGCACGAGCGCTCCTTCCAACACGAGCTGTCGGCCCCCGGCGAATGGCTCGAGCGCGGCGCGCACGATGGCGGCGAGCTCTGCCCCTTGCGGCCGCTCGAGGCCGAGGAGCGTGGAGGCCCGAGCGAGCGCATCCAGCCGGCCGTTGAAGGCTTCGACCAGATGCTTCTTGTCCGGGCTGAGCGCGGCCGTGCAGCGGAACACGCTCTGCGCCACGGTCAAGACGTTCCTCAATCGATGGTCCAGCTCACGCAGGGCGAGGCGGCGGCGGCCGGCCTCCTCCTTCTGGGTGGTCACATCCAGCACCACGACAGCGAGACACGCCGGGTCGTCGCGGCCTCCGGCCCCGAGCCGGCTCAGACGCACCTCCCAGACCCGCCGACGCTCCTCCTCCGTCTCCTCCGTCAGCTCGAGCGAGGTCCCATCGTCCGTGCCGGCGAGCGCAGCCCGGCAGGCCAGCAGCAGCGGCGCCGCGAAGTCTGGCAGGAGCTGCTCGAGCGTCCGCCCGACCCCGACCTGCTCCCAGGCGGGCATGCGGCTGAAGGTGGCGTA
>JAREAF010000601.1 GCA_029240475.1 Rhodospirillales bacterium
CGTCCAAGGTGACGTTGATGGAATACCGCAGGGGTCGCATGGCGTAAGCGTACCGCCGAACAAGGTTAGATTGGAAGTTTTCTCATGAACGGGTACGGTCGACCCGTCGTACCGGACGGGCATGGGCCTGACCGAGCAGCAGTGGACGATCATCGAGCCGTTGTTCGAAGCGAAGCGGCGGCCTGACGGTCGCGGTCGCCTGTGGCGCGACGCGGGTGGGGTAAGCGCGCGAAGCCCGAATCATGGAAGCCTTCTTGATGGAGGCCGCCTTTGAGACGCTATGCATCGAGCGTGGCTCAGTTTGCACGAGTTGCATATTTGCTTCCAGGCCGCCCGGCCATATCAGGCGCAACAGCGACAAGGGCCACTGGCTGTTCGTGGAGGCGGTCATCTGGAAGTTCCGCACCACGCCCTTCCCTAACGTTTTGGCGAGATGGCGCCCGCGTAACCGGACGTTCTCCGTTCACGCAGCCTCCCACACCGCATGCCCAACCTCGGGTTTGAGGAAGTCGCTATGAGCACCGGAGGGCGGGCCGCCCTCGCGAATGACGTGACTGCTCAGCAGGTTGTAGATGCGACCAGGTTGGAACGAATACGGCTGGGTCGCGGCCTGCATGTCGAGATTTTCGATTGCGAGTCCCTCCCCTCGCAGCCCAAGGGCACCGATGGCCGCGTACCGTGGCCAGTTCTGTTGCCCCGGCTCAAAGCTGACTTGATCGCCGAGACCACCGGGAACCCAGGCGCCCGCCAGCGAGGCACGCGAGTAGGCATCGGCGACGGCAGTGTCGAAGCGCGACATCGTCGTCAGGATGGGACCGGCCACACGCCGGTCGCGGACGATGCGGTGGAACGCGCCAGCACGTTCCGGCACGGCGGGGATGCGTGCGGCGAGAGACCAGATCGACATGGCGCCCTGGACGAGAACCACTGAGTTGACAGCACGAACGTCAGTCTGGCCATCTCCTGCGCCCGCCAACATAGCGGAGACGACAATGCAGCCAAAGCTGTGACCCATGAGGTGGAAGCGCGTCTCCCGCTGGGCCGTCGCCCGTTGTGCATTGGCCAGGAGGCTGGCGCCTCCCGTTTCCCCGATCTGCTTCGCGCGATCCTTCATCTTGTGATACGAAAGCAGCCGTAGCGGCAGGAGCGCGATCCCCCCAGCCCGGGTATCTCCGAAGCTCACCGGTTCGGCCTGGGCGGCACGATAGATCGCCTGAGCGTCAAAGGGATCTCCCTTCTCGCAGTCGATCGACGCGGCAGCGGTCAAGTCTTCGGCAAGACCACTCTCTCGTGCCAAAACCGCGTAAGCGGCCTCGACCTCGTCCGGGAGCGATGCCGGCTCCGGGTTCGCGGCTGCGGTTCCGATGATTGTTTCGAGCGCGGCACGAGCCGCTGGAGTGTCAGCGAGCCGCTCCGCGTAGCGGTCGACGAGCCACTTCGTGTCCAGATCGGAGCTTGCCCCAAAGGCCACGCCCGCGGCGAGCTCCTCGTTGCCGAACGGCTCGCTCGGCCAGTGCAGTCCGATCACGAGCGGACGAAAATCTGGTCGCGTCGCTCGCATGCGCGCCAGATCGTCGGTGCAGGCCAGCATGGCGCCGATCCATGCCGCGTACTGCCGCCTGGCGGAGGGCACGTCAGCTCGCCAGCCATGACTCATGATGAAGACATCGGTGATGGCCTGATCCTGCAAGGCGTTGCCGACGCGCTCGCTCATCAACCCGGCGGGATCATCCGTTCGCTCGCGCCCTTCAGCATCGAAGGCAACAAGGTAGTAGCGCACGTCAGAGTCAGGGATCTGCTCGATTGGCATGGCGCGCTCCTGATGAATTGCGCGGATGGCATGCTCCGGGCGGGGGTGGGGAGCATGCCGACGAAGAGGCGAAGGCGCGAGGATAGCGGAGTGCCCGCATCAATCTCGATTGCCAGTGCTGCGGTTTCTGCAACGCCAAGACCTGGGATCGCCACGATTATCCGCTGGGGCAGATGGATGTCAAGAGATTTTTCATAGTTCGCGATGCGAGCTATTAGCGGAAATCAACCATGGGTGGGCGCAGGCGCTTCATGAGACCCGCTTCGCCCCCGACGCAGCCGCACTGTCTTTTCGAGGCGCTGGTTTCGACGGTTGCCTTGACTTCAAGGCGCTTGCAAATCGAGATCCGGTCCAATAGTATTCAGTTTACGAATTATTAAATCTTCGGCGGATGCCGCGTCGTACCCTCCGGCACATGAGTCGAGGGAACTCGTGCGCACCTTCTCGAGGAGCCCGGTGCGACATCAGGTGCGTCACTCAGACCTTGTCCGTGCGCGGCTGAGGAGCCATCAGGAGACCACCAGGCCCGGGTGACGCCCTGGCTGCGCGCACGACGAGTCGATCTCCGGTGATGCAATGCCGGAATACGCGGATTTCGAAATTGGTCTAGAGCGCTGGTCGGACGGATATTCCGTCGATCTCCGCCTGGTGCTTCCAGACAGTGACGCCGATGTACGGAGCAAGCTGCAGGGCCTGCACATCGCGATCGACGAGCTCCGCCAACTCACCCAGGACATTACCGCGTATGGACGTCGCCTCGGGCAGGATGTCTTCGCCCTGCCGGACGTGCGGGACGTCTTTGCCAAGGCGCGTGCTCTTGACGGGCAATTGCGCCTTCGACTCTTCATCGACCCGAACGCCCAGGAGCTCAATGCGCTGCGTTGGGAGGCCCTCGCCGATCCCGAAGCGCCGCAACCC
>JAREAF010000602.1 GCA_029240475.1 Rhodospirillales bacterium
CGCAACTAGGCCATACCTACGCCCTGCAGCAGCCGATGGACGGATACACGATCCTCTGCACCTCGGCCTCGCCCTACATCCCGCTGTCGATCCTGCTCTATAACGCGCCCTACAAGGCGGAAGATTTCTGGATGATCAACCTGCCGTCGCGCGACATCACCCTCGCAGCCACGGCGACCGACAAGCCGATCGACAGCTTCGCCCAGGTCCTCGAAACCCTGAAGAAGGATCCGGGCAGCCTCAGCCTCGGCGTGCAGCCCGCCTCCGGCGACTATGTCAATATGATGCTGGCGGTCCAGGCGGCCGGCATCGACCGCAATGCGCTCCGCATCGTCACCTATGACGGCGGCGGGCCGGCCCGCAACGCAACGGCCGGCGGCCATGTCGATGTCGGCTTCGTCGGCGGCGAAGGCTTCCTGCCTCTGAAGGACAAGATCAAGCCGTTGGCCGCCTTCTCGGCGGAGCCGATGAAGGGTTTCGAGAACGCGCCGACGATCACGCAAATCGGACAGCAGGCAGGCTTCCAGGCCGAGTTCGTCGACGGTTCGCAGCGCGGATGGGCGGTCTCCACAGCGCTCAAGAACGATCAGCCGGAAATCTACCAGACGCTCGCCGGCGCGATCGAACGCGCCTCGAAGAGCCCGGAGATGATCAAGACCCTCGAAGGGCAGGAGCTGGCGACCACCTGGTACGGCCCCGAGGCATCCAACGAAGCCTACATGGCGTCGTTCGCGACCCTCGAGAAGCATATCGCGCTCCTGAAGGGCTCCTGAACGCGATAACGCGGCGGCAGTCCGAAAGGACCGCCGCCGCGGGTTCTTGAATGGAGATCGGATGCGCATCGGCGGCCGCAATTACAAGGTCGACTGGGGCCATTTGATCGTCGCGACGACGGTCGCCGGCCTCTGTCTGGCCTATCTGCTCGACGCGCGATCCACCTCGCTCGACATCCAGAACCTGCTTCTGGTCCAGCCCTTGGCGCTGTTCGCGCTCCTGATGTACCTCCTCATCCTGCCGCAATGCTTCAAGCCCGCAGACGCGGTGGAGGAGGAGGCGGCCCCGCCCCCGCAACAGCCGCTGGGGAACGACGCCGCCCAACTCGACCGCAGCAACGTGCTGCGCGTGGGCATGCTCGCGGTCGCCCTCGGCTTGTTCGTGGTCTCGCTCAACACCATCGGCTTCGATATCGGCATCTGGCTGTTCAGCGCGGTCACCATGTTCATCTGCGGCGAGCGCAGGCCCCTGCCGCTCCTGCTCTACCCGACCGTCCTGGCCGTGCTGCTGGTCTACGGCTTCCGGGCACTGATGCCCTATCCGATGGTCACGACGATCCTCTGACGAGGCGGGCATGATCGATTTCGCAGCCTTCGGATCCGCCCTCGACATCATGTCGACCTCGCTGGCCTCCTGGGGCTGGATCGTGCCCGGGCTCATCGTCGGGCTGATCTTCAGCGCGATCCCCGGCGTGTCGATCACCATGGCGATGGCGATCGTCCTGCCGATGTCGCTCTACATGGACTTTTTCCCGGCGGTCGTGTTCCTGACCTCCGTCTATACGGGCGCGGGCTTCGGCGGGTCGGTCCCCGCGATCCTGATGAACATCCCCGGCTCGCCCGCTTCGCTGGCCACGACCTTCGACGGCTATGCGATGTCCCGCAAGGGCCAGCACAATGAAGCGTTGGGCTATGCCCTCTTCGCCTCCACCTTGTGCGGAATCCTAGGCTATGTGCTGCTGCTGGTCGTGGTGGAGCCGATGGCCGATGTGGTCCTGCGCATCGGCCCGGTCGAGATGTTCGCGGTCGCGATCTGGGGCATGCTGCTGCTGGGCTCGCTCGGCAGCGCCTATGTCACGCGCGGCCTGCTCGCCGCGGCCTTCGGCGTGCTGCTCGGCACGGTCGGAATGAACACCGCGGGCTATATGCGCGGCACCATGGGCCTGCCGCATCTGCTCGACGGCATCTCTCCGGTCCCGGCCATGATCGGGCTGCTCGCCGCCGGCCAGCTGCTCACGCTCGCCGGCAAGGACTACATCATCGATGCCGAGGGCGCCCGCAAGGTCAGCCTCGCCCGTATTCTTGCGGGCTGCTGGGGCACCTTCCGCTTCCCGGGCGTGCTGGTGCGCGGCTCGATCATCGGCATCATCATCGGCGCGGTCCCCGGCGTCGGCTCCTCGGTCGGCAACCTGATCGCCTATGCGGAGACCAAGCGCACCTCGCGCGACTCCCACACCTTCGGCACCGGCAATCCCAAGGGGGTCATCGCCGCGGAATCAGCGGTGGCGAGCGCCGAGGGCGGCTCCATGGCCACCATGCTGGCGCTCGGGATTCCCGGCGGCGGCGCCACCGCGATCCTCCTGGCCGCCTTCATGATGCACAACATCGTTGCGGGCCCGAGCTTCGTCGAGAACCAACGCGACATGGTCTATGCGATCATCCTCAACAACATCGCGCAGGCCATCATCCTCCTGCCCGTCGGAATCGCCTTCATCTATGCGGCGAGCAACGTCGTGCGGGTGCGCACCCGCTACATCCTGCCGGCCATCCTCGTCATTGCGACCCTGGGCACCTATTCGATCGACGGAACGATAATCGGGCCGATCACCCTCTTCATCTTCGCGATCATCGGCTTTGGGCTGGCGCGCTACCAGTACCCCGTTGCGGCGACGGTCGTCGGCCTCCTGCTCGGGCGCATGCTGGAGACGGAGTTCCTGCGCTCCTATCAGCTCA
>JAREAF010000094.1 GCA_029240475.1 Rhodospirillales bacterium
TGTAGGATTCCTCCTCCTTGGGGATCAGCTCGCCCTGCTTCACCACGACCCCGGCCGCCACGTCGGGATTTTCATAGAAGAACTCCGCCGCGGGGAAGGAGACCACCCGGTTCTGCTCGACCAGGTAAAGGATGCCGTCCCGCGACATGCAGACCCCGTTGGGGATCACGAACTCCACCGCGGGCGCCAGCGGCTTCACATCGTCGGCAACGCGGTCCTTGTTGCGGTCGGTGACGGCATAGACCGCGGTCTTGCGCGTGCCGACATACACCACCCCCACATTGGTGCCGACCGCCATGTGCCGGGCATCGGGCACGATGGCATAGAGATCGATCTTGAATCCGGGCGGCAGCTTGACCTGCTCCAGATTCTTGCGGATCGCCTCTGCATTGGGGCCGCCCTGCTCCACCATCTGGAACTTCAGCCCGTAGCCGGTGGTCTGCACCTTCTCCAGCTTACTCAAGGGATCTTGGGTTTGGGTCTGCGTCTGGGTCTGGGCCAGCACCGGCGCGGCGCCGAGGCATAGTTCGACAAGGCTCACGGCAACTCCGGTTCGCAGCATGCGTGATCCTCCATGTTCTTGACGAGTTTTGGCGTGTGTTCTGGAAACCGTAGTCCCCGCATGTCGCTGCCGCACCCTATCCGAAAGGGGCGGCAGGCCGGCAGCCGGCGGCGGCGGCAGGCGTCACTTCTCCCATGAGATCAGAGGCCACAGACCGGCGCCTTGTGCTGATCCTCTCCGGCGGCCATGCCTTGGGCGCCTTCCAGGCCGGGATCTATGAGGCGCTGCAGGAGGGCGGCTTCAGCCCCGACTGCGTGCTGGGGACCTCGATCGGCGGGTCAACGGCGCCGTCATCTGCGGCAACGGGCGCGAGCGGATCCTTCCGAGGTTGCGCCAGTTCTGGGCGGAGGCCAGCGGCCCGGACTGGACGGGCCTTGGAGAGATGCCGCTGCCGCAGACTCCCCTCGGGATCGCGGCCGGAATGCGCAGCTTCTTTCTCGGGCGGCCGCCGCTGTTCCTTCCCAACTGGCTGCTGACGGGGATCGGTTATCCCAGCAGCCCCGAGGAGCCGCCGCTGAAGATCTATGACTATTCGCGAACGACCATCGCACGGCGCTGGCGGCTGGGCATGCAGGCGGGGCACGCAAGCGCTGGAGCAGTTCGCGCGCCTGCCCGATCCCGCGCCGGGCATCGAGGTCATCGAGCTCGCGTTACAAACGGAGTAGCCGCGCCATCTACTCTGGAACTGGCCGGCGTTCGGCTCGTTCCATCGCCAACAATATAAGGAAGCTTGAATGCGGATTGGTCTGCTCGTGGCTGCGGCCCTGCTGCTTGCGATGCCGGCCGGTGCGCAGACCGCGACCCCAGCGCCGAACTCGGTCGCGCCGGCCAATGCGGCGGAAGGCGACTGGGTGCTCGCGCCGAAGGACTATGCGAACACAAGGTTCAGCGCGCTCGACCAGATCACGCGCGACAATGTGAAGGACCTGAAGCTAGCCTGGAGCTTCTCGACCGGCGTCAATCGCGGCCAGGAAGCCGCGCCGATCGTCGCCGAGCAGACGATGTTCGTGGTCACGCCCTATCCCAACATTCTCTATGCGCTCGACCTGACGCAGGGCGGCGCTCTCAAATGGAAATACGAGCCCAGGCCCGCGCCGGCCGCCCAGGGCGTCGCCTGCTGCGATGTGGTCAATCGCGGCGCCGCCTACGATCAGGGACGCGTCTTCATCAACACGCTCGACAACCACACCGTCGCGGTCGATGCGAAGACCGGCAAGGAGATCTGGAAGGTCAAGCTCGGGGACATCAACCAGGGCGAGACCATGACCATGGCGCCCATGGTGGTGAACGGGCTGGTGCTGGTCGGCAACAGCGGCGGCGAGATGGGCGTGCGCGGCTGGATCCAGGCCCTCGATGCCGCGACCGGCACGGTCAAATGGAAGGCCTACAATACCGGCCCGGATTCGGAGGTGCTGATCGGCCCCGAGTTCACGCCCTTCTACGAGCAGGACCGGGGGAAGGACCTCGGCGTCACCACTTGGCCGCCGGAGGCCTGGAAGATCGGCGGGGGCACGGTGTGGGGCTGGATCTCCTACGATCCCGCGCTCGATTTGATTTATCACGGCACCGCCAATCCCGGTCCCTGGAATCCCGAGCAGCGCCCGGGCGACAACAAATGGACGGCTGGGATCTTCGCCCGCGATCCGCAGACCGGACAGGCGCGCTGGTTCTATCAGTGGGCCCCGCACGACCTGCACGATTACGACGGCATAAACGAGAATGTGCTGGTCGATCTCGAGATCGACGGACAGATGCGCAAACTGCTGCTGCGGCCGGAGCGCACCGGCTACGTCTATGTCATGGACCGCATCACCGGCGAGGTGCTGTCGGCCACGCCCTTCGCCGCGGTGAACTCCTCGAAGGGAGTGGATCTCAAGACCGGCCGCCTCATCGAGAATGAGGAGAAGCACCCGGTCCTCGGCAAGGTCATCCGCGACATCTGTCCCGCCGCGCCCGGCGCGAAGGATTGGAACCCCTCGGCCTGGTCGCCGCTCACCAAGCTGCTCTACATCCCGCACAACAATCTCTGCATGGATTGGGAGAGCGTGGAGACCAGCTACATTGCCGGCACGCCTTATGTCGGCGCGAATGTGAAGATGTATTTCGGGCCCGGCGGACATGGCGGCGAGTTCACCGCCTGGGACCCGATCGCCAAGAAGGAGCGCTGGACCATCCGCGAGCGCTTCCCGGTCTGGAGCGGAACCGTCGCCACGGCCGGCGGCGTCGTCTTCTACGGAACGATGGAGGGCTGGTTCAAGGCAGTCGATGCCGAGAGCGGGCAGGTGCTGTGGCAGCAGCGCCTGGGCTCGGGGATCATCGGCCAGCCGGTGACCTATCTCGCGCCCGACGGCAAGCAGTATGTCGCGATCCTCTCCGGCGTCGGCGGCTGGGCGGGCGCGATCGTCGCCGCCGACCTCGACGCGCGCGACGCGACCGCGGCCCTCGGCTTCGTCAACGCCATGTCGGAACTGCCCAACCACACGACCAAGGGCGGCACGCTCTATGTCTTCGCTCTGCCATAGCCTGGTCGGCGCGCTGGCGATCGCGGCGGCGTTGAGTTCGGCGGCCGCGGCCGATCCGGCGCCGTTGCGGGTCTGCGCCGATCCCAACAACCTGCCCTTCTCCAACCAGGCGGGGCAGGGCTTCGAGAACCGCATCGCCGAGGCGCTGGCGGCCGAGCTCGGCACCCATGTCGAATATACTTGGTGGGCGCAGCGCCGCGGCTTCATCCGCAACACCCTGAGGGAAGGCCGCTGCGACCTGGTGATCGGCGTTCCCGCCGGATACGAGCAGGCGCTGACCACGCGGCCCTACTACCGGTCGCGCTACGTCTTCGTGACGCGCGCCGGCGAGGGACCAGCGCCGCGCTCGCTCGACGATCCGGTCCTGAAGCAGAAGATCATCGGCGTGCCGCTGATCGGCGACGATGCAGCGAACGCGCCGCCCGCGCACGGGTTGGCGCGGCGCGGCATCATCCAGAACGTGCGCGGCTTCATGGTCTATGGCGACTATCGCGATCCGGCGCCCTCGGCGCGCATCGTCGAGGCGGTGGCCAAAGGCGAGATCGACATCGCCTTGGTCTGGGGGCCGCTGGCCTATTTCGCCGCGCGTCAGCCGATGCCGCTTGACGTAACGGCGATCGAGCCGGCCGCGCTCGACGAGGGCCTACCTTACGAGTTCGGCATCGCCATGGGGGTGCGCCGCAAGGACAAGGAGCTGCGCGACCGCATCGAGGCCGCGATCGATCGCATCAGTCCGAGGATCGACGCCATCCTCGCCGAGTACGGCGTGCCGCGAGCCGACCGCCCGCAGCAGCCGCCCTCCTGAGGCATTCATGCGCGCCGGGATCTTCGCAGCCTTCGTGATCTTGGTCGGAGCGGCCGTGCTGCTCCTGGTGTTCGGACCGATCACCTATGTCCGAGAGGCGCGCGAGTTCCGGCCCGATCCGGTCGCCGCAACGGCGCCCCCCGAGATCCGCATGACGGACCTGCAGCCGGGACTGCCGCTGCCCGGCCCCAATCCGAACACGGGCGGCGAGAATCCGAGCTGGTACGAGCGCAACGCGGTCGCCCTCTCCGAAGGGCAGCGTCTCTTCTCGGCCATGAATTGCGTCGGCTGTCACTCCCACGGCGGCGGCGGGATGGGGCCGCCGCTGATGGACGATAAGTGGATCTACGGCAGCGACATCAAGAACATCTACGCCACCATCGTCGAGGGCCGGCCGAACGGCATGCCGTCCTTCCGCGGCAAGATCCCGCCCGAGCAGGTCTGGCAGATCGCGGCCTATGTGCGGTCCATGGCCGGGCTCACGCCCAAGCAGGCCTCGCCCTCGCGCCCCGACCATCTGCAGGCCAAGGCGCCGGAGGCGTCCTATCCGGAGCAGCCGCCGGCCGGCGGCCTCATCCCGCCTTCGGCCACGGCGCCGCAATGAGCGCCAAGCCGCGAGCAGCCCTCGCCGCGCTCGCTCTCTCGCTCGGCGGCTGCGAGGGGCCGCAGAACATGCTCGATTCAAGCGGGCCGCAGGCCGACACCATCGAGGGGCTCTGGTGGGTCATGCTGACGGTCACCTCCGCCGTCTGGTTCTTGGTGGTCGCCGCAATGCTGGTCGCCATCTGGCGCAGACGCGTGCGCGCCGAGGCCCTGGAGCTGTCGGGCGAGCCGAAGCCGCACCGGCGCGAGCGCAGCCTCGGCATCGCCGTTGCAGCTTCGGTCGGGCTCACGGTCGCGATCCTGTTCGCCTTCACGATCTACAGCTTCGTCCTCGAGCGCCGCGTCTTCGCCGCCCCGCCGAAGGACGCGCTGGAGATCCAGGTGACCGGCCATCAGTGGTGGTGGCAGGTCCGCTATGTGCACAAGGATCCGAGCAAGATCGTCGAGACCGCGAACGAGATCCACATTCCGGTCGGGCAGAAGGTCACGGTGCGCCTCAGCTCGCCCGACGTGATCCACAGCTTCTGGGTGCCGAACCTGCACGGCAAGCGCGACCTCATCCCCGGGCAGGAGGCGATCTTCTGGATCGAGGCCGACCGGCCCGGCTCCTATCGCGGCCAGTGCGCGGAGTTCTGCGGCTGGCAACATGCGCACATGTCCTTCTGGGTCCATGCCGAGGAGCCGGAGGCATTCCAGGCCTGGCTCGAGCAGCAGCGGCGCCCCGCGCCCGAGCCGCCCGACGATCTCACCCGGCGCGGCCGCGACATCTTCGTGACCGGCCCTTGCGCGATGTGCCACGCCATCTCGGGGACGACGGCCTCCGCGCGCTTCGGGCCCGATCTCACGCATCTGGCGAGCCGCACCACGATCGCCGCCGGCACCCTGCCCAACACGCGCGGCCATCTCGCCGCCTGGATAGCCGACCCGCAGTCCTATAAGCCCGGGAACCGCATGCCGCCGACCTTCCTGCCGCCGGCGGACATGCAGGCGCTGCTCGCCTATCTGGAGACGCTCCGATGAGCGATGACGTCCTCCGCCCCATGGAGGAGCGCGAGGCCGCCGCCAAGCTGACCGGCGCGTGGCACGAGGGCGAAGGCATCCTCGCCTGGCTCAGCGCCACCGGCCACAAGACCACCGGCCGGCGCTTCGTCCTGACCTCCTTCGGCTTCTTCATCGCGGCGGGAGTGCTGGCCGTGCTGATGCGCCTCCAGCTCGCGGTGCCCGAGAACGACCTGATCGGGCCCGATCTCTACAACCAGATCTTCTCGGTGCACGGCACCGCGATGATGTTCCTCTTCGCCGTGCCGGTCATGCAGGGCGTCGCGATCTATCTCGTCCCGCTGATGGTGGGCGCGCGCGAGATCGCCTTCCCGCGCCTCGCGGCCTTCGCCTTGTGGATGCTGCTGTTCGGCGGCCTGCTGCTGTTCGTCTCGCTCCTGCTCGACATGGGCGCGGAGGCCGGTTGGTTCGCCTATGTCCCGCTCTCCGGCCCGGAATACTCGCCGGGCAAGCGCAGCGACGTCTACGCGCAGACCATCACCTTCAGCGAAATCTCCGCAATCGCGGCGGCCGTCTGCCTCATCACCACCATCCTGAAGATGCGCGCCCCCGGCATGTCGCTGAACCGCATGCCGCTGTTCGTCTGGGCCTCGCTCGTCACCGCCTTCATGATCCTCTTCGCCATGCCGTCGGTGATGATGGCTTCGACCTTCCTCATCATGGACCGGCTGATCGGCACGCATTTCTTCAACCCCGCAGAAGGGGGCG
Organism: Rhodospirillales bacterium; assembly: GCA_029240475.1. Taxonomy (GTDB): domain Bacteria; phylum Pseudomonadota; class Alphaproteobacteria; order JAREAF01; family JAREAF01; genus JAREAF01. The sequence continues at coordinate 6,260 of JAREAF010000094.1, forward strand.
ACCCGCTGCTTTGGCAGCATCTGTTCTGGTTCTTCGGGCATCCGGAGGTCTACATCATCTTCATCCCCGCGCTCGGCATGGTCTCGCACATCGTCGAGGCCTTCGCGCGTCGGCCGGTCTTCGGCTATGTGCCGATGGTGCTCTCGCTGGCCGCGACGGCCTTCCTCGGCTTCGGCCTCTGGGTCCATCACATGTTCGCATCGAACGTGCCGCAGCTCGGCGCGAGCTTCTTCACCGCCGCGAGCATGATGATCGCCATCCCGAGCGGCATTCAGATCTTCTGCTGGCTGGCGACCTTGTGGGACGGCCGGCTGGTCATCCGCACCCCGCTGCTCTTCGTGTTCGGCTTCATCTTCACCTTCGTCATCGGCGGCATGACCGGCGTCATGCTGGCGGCCGTTCCCCTCGACCTCCAGGTGCACGACACCTACTTCGTCGTCGCCCATTTCCACTATGTGCTGATCGGCGGAGCGGTGCTGCCGCTGTTCGGCGCGCTCTATTACTGGATCCCGAAGGTCACGGGGCGCATGCTCGACGAGCGGCTCGGACAGCTGAATTTCTGGCTGATGGCGATCGGGGTCAACCTGACCTTCTTTCCGATGCACCAGCTCGGGCTCGAAGGCATGACCCGGCGCGTCTACACCTATCCGCCGGAGATGGGGTGGGACAGGCTCAACCTGATCGCCACCGTCGGTGGCGTGCTGGTCGCGCTCTCCGTGCTGCTGTTCCTCTTCAACCTGCTGCGCAGCCTCTCCGTCGGGCGGCTCGCCGGGCCCGATCCCTGGGGCTCGCCGGGCCTGGAATGGGCGACCTCCTCGCCGCCGCCGGAATTCAACTTCGCCTTGCCGCCGGTCGTGACCGGCCGCAGCCCGCTGTGGGAAGCGGGTGAGGAGTGGCCGGTCGTCACCGGCCTCAAGCTGGACCAGCGCGAGGTGCTGATCACCAGCGTGCTCGACGCCGAGCCCGACCACCGGACCGAGTTTCCGGAGCCCTCGATCTGGCCCTTCCTCGCCGCGATCGCCGTCGGCCTGACCTTCATCGGCTCGATCTTCACGCCATGGGCCGTGGTGGCCGGGTCCGTGCCCGTCGCCATCACGCTCATCGGCTGGTTCTGGCCCAAACCGGGGGAGGAGTGATGAGGCCTGTCGCCGCGGTCGATGTCTCGCGCCTGCCCGACCACGCCTTCGGGCATCGCAGCATCCTCTGGTGGGGGACGCTCGGCTTCATCGCCACGGAAGGCATGGCCTTCGCCATCGCCATCGCCGCGTATCTCTATCTGCGCACGCGCATCCCGGAATGGCCCCCGGGCGTGCCGCCGCCCGACCTCGCGATCGGCATCGCCAACATGGCCATCCTGATTCTCAGCGCGGTGCCCAACTATCTGACGAAGCGCGCGTCCGAGAAGGAGGATCTGAGGCAGGTCCGCATCTGGATCCTGGTCACCCTCGCCTTCGCCATAGCCTTCCTGGTCCTGCGCTGGTTCGAGTTCGCATCCCTCAATGTCCGCTGGGACCTGAACGCCTACGGCTCGATCCAGTGGACGCTGCTGGGGCTCCACACGGTTCACCTGCTGACCGACGTCGGCGACACCGCGGTGCTCGCGGTGCTCATGTTCACCGGTCCGATCACCGGCAGACGCTTCGTCGATGTGAGCGAGAACTCCTTCTACTGGTATTTCGTGATCGCGAGCTGGCTGCCGATCTACGCGCTGATCTATTGGGGACCGAGGGTGCTCTGAGCGGGAGCGGCGGATGGAGCGGATCGAAAAGAGTCACGAGGCCCCGCCGATGCGTTACCGGCCAAGCCTCATCCTGGCCGGGGTCGCCGCGCCGGTCGCGCTCTCCGGTTTCCACTTCTTCTCCTACGCGGCCATGCCGTGGATCTGCCTCAGGCAGGCGCAGGCGCTGCTTTGGATCGGGGCGGGCGGCTCGATCCTGCTGGCGCTGGCCGGGCTCGCGGCTGGCCTCATGGCGAGCCTGCAAGGACAAGGCGATCCGGACGATGCGCCTGGCCCCGGCCCGCGCGGCGCCTTCTTGGGCTCGGTCATGGCGCTGTTCAGCGCGCTTCTGCTGCTGGTCCTGCTTGGGCAGGCGGCGGCGACCCTTCTCTTGGACCCCTGCCACAAATGACCGCCCTGCTCGCCCTGCTGCTGCTGGCCGCGGCGACTCCCGCCGCCGCGCATGAGGGCACGGAGGCGGCGCCATCCTGGACCGCCGCGCTGGCGGTTTCCTTCGGAGCGGCCCTCATCCTGGCCGCCTGGATCGGCCGCCGCGCGCGCCTGCGCAGGGGCGAGGCGATTTGCGTCGCGGCGGGGTTTGCGTTTCTCGCCTCGGCGCTGGTCGGGCCGGTGCCGGCGCTGGAGGACCGCTCGCTCGCCGCCCACATGATCGCCCATGAGCTGCTGATGCTCGCGGCAGCGCCCCTCCTGGTCCATGCGCGCGTCTGGCATTTGACCATTCCCGCGCTGCCCTTCGGCATGCGC
>JAREAF010000603.1 GCA_029240475.1 Rhodospirillales bacterium
TCCAGGGCTGGGCGGAGCGCAACCCGGATATCGAGCAGGCATACGCCCTCGCCGAGCAGAGCCTCATGGCGGATGACCGCGACCCCGCCGCGCACTGGGCAATGGGCCGAGCGCTCTGGCTGCGCAGGCGCCACGATCAATCGCTCAGCGAGCTCGAGCGGGCGGTCGACCTCAGCCCGAACTTCGCCCTCGCCCACTACAATCTTGCTTTCGTCAACTCGACGACCGGCGATCCGCAAGCGGCCGTGCCCTCGTCGGACCACGCGCGCAGCTTGAGCCCCTTCGATCCCATGCTCTTCGGCATGTTCGGCGCCCGGGCAATGGCCTTGGTGCGGCTCGGCCGCTTCGAGGAAGCCGCCGAGTGGGGCGTCAAAGCCGCCGCGCGCCCGAACGCATTTGCCCATATTTCAGCGATCGCCGCCTGCTCATTGGCGCTCGCGGGCAGGCTCAGCGAAGGGCGAGCCGAGGTCGCCGCAATTCGGAAGGCAGTGCCGCACTACCGTGTGGACGATCTGATAAGCGCCATGCACTTTCTGCCCCAGGCAGAGCAGCTCTTCCGCCAGGGCGCAACGCGCATTGGGTTCGACTGATCCCGCCCGCAGGCCGCTGCGACTTTTTGCGGAGCCGACGTATATGCCGAGGCCGGCGGAGCGCCGGCCCGGGTGACGCCGATGCCGGCAGCCCAGACGGCGATCGAGCCGGCCGCCAGTAATGCTTATGGAAGCGCCGGCTCCCCGGCGCGTCCAGATAACTCCGTACCGCAGCGCGTCGGCCGCGTGGTCCGGCGCGCCGCTGTCGAGGTCCTGGTCGCGCGGGATAGTCGGAAGCGTCGCCCATGCGTAGCCGCACGCCCGCGAGATGTAGAGGCCGGGGAGGTCCGGCGAGCCCGCCTGCGACAGGAGCGTCCGCATCCGCTCCCATCCCGCCTTGCGCGTCCCCTTTTCGGCCGGCGTGAAGATCACGCCCGCCGCCGAGAACTCGTCGGCGATCGTTGCCGCCGTGTGTCCCCGCGCCCTAGCGAAGATGGAGTCGTCCGCCGTCCCGTACGGCCGAATCTTCCACTTCCCGCAGAGCTCTCGGATTGCCTCCGCCAGCCGCGGCACAGTCCAGCCAAGGTCTCGGTCGGACGGTTCGGCCTGGCCGTCGCGAGCTCATCGACCGCGACGAGCGAGCCCCGCGGATAAAGTGGCCGTTCGGCCCCTCGGCGCCCGGCGAGCGCGCAATGATGTACGTGGCTGACGGCGAGGAGGTTTCGAAGTCGTGAGCCAGGTGGACCGGCCAGCCCTTCGGCAGATTCGGCCACCGGTCGACCGCCGAGCGCTCCGGCGAGAGGCAGCCGGCGAGGATGGCGCGCGCGCGACCGACCAGTCGCGCCCTGAACAGCTCGTCGTCCCCGCGCAGACCGCACGAAGCTGCCGACGGTAATTCCTCCGCGTCGAGGTGCGGGTTGGCCACGAAGGTGCCGAGATCTGATCTGCCCCGCGGCAATCGGATCATGCGAGCGCGAAATGGCCTCACGCGGCCTCGCTTCGGCGCTCCTTCGCGGGGCGCCGTACCCGGTCGGTTCCGGCGATGCCCTCGCGGCGCATCGCGTTCGAGTACCACCGGACCGAGTGGGCGGTGCTCCGGGCGCCCTCGATCCGGCTGTTCACCTCGGCGGCGATCTGGCCGTACGTCCAGTCCGGGTGCTCGAGGATCAGCTCACGGGCGAGCGCGCCGATACCACGTCCCCGGGCTCGCCTGGACGGCTCCTGGACGGCCTCGGGCTCCGACCGTGGCTCCGCGGCTTCGGAATCGTCCGAGGTCGCCACGGGCCACCGGAAGTCGTCTGGGGCGAACCCGTAGCGGTCCGCGAGCTCCCGGGCCTTGGCGAGCGCCGAGCGGGCCTCGCCGGGCGTGCACCCGTTCTCCGTCGTCTTCCTGAGCAGCGCCTCGATGCGACCGCGCACCAGGGGCCTCTCCCTCGCGTTCTCCTGCATGATCATCTCCCGCGGCTTCGATGCCGATCAGGAGCATGCTGTCGCGCATCGGTGCCCTTGGGGGCGTGGCGTAGTGACAGCGTGGCTCGTTCGAGATCCTCGCCATGAACTCGCAGCTAGGCCTGCCGTCCACCGCCGGCCGGGCGCCGTTACGAACCGCGGCACCAAAGCCTGAGCGTCGTACGATCGGGCTAGGACGGGCGTGCGATCCTACCGGCGTGTATTTGCTCCTTGCGGATTTGCAGATTGCCTCGAGTGCGGCCCGGAACGCACTGTTTTCGTGCGAGGCGGGATCGAAGTCCTTGTGGCTCGCTAGCTCCTCGACGACGGCCACGGCGTTCTCGTACCTCCCCGAACGGGCGAGGGCATGGGCGTACCGCGTCAAGCGCCGCCGATGGCTCCTCGTCAATTCGATGGTTCTCACGATTCCCGCTCGCTCCTTCTTGACGCTCTGCTGTCGCTCTCAGGCGTGATCGGGTGTCCGGATGAAGCTGTCGATCTCGGTGCCATCACCGAAGAGCCGGACGGCGTCCGCGAGCGTTGGCCATCTGCCCGCGCTGGCGAGACGCTTCAACTTGCCCATCGCCTGCTCCGCGTCGGGCGCTATGACCTGCACCGGGAAGGCAATCGGGACCGGGCGGTTGTCCTCCGTCCGGAACCTCACGAACTGTGCCTGAAACTGCATGGTCAGGAGCTCCGCCGCTTGTCGGGCACCGTGATGGTGACGAGCTTCCCGGTCCTCGTCGACGCATAGGATGCGGGCGATGACCTGAAGGAGTCGCTAAGCAACGTGGTGAACGCGGGCCACCGCGTTGCGTCGGCCGGCGCCTCGAGCCCCGGGAGCTCGGCGCGCGACGCGCCGCCACAGTGCGGGCCCGCGTCGCGCCGGATAGATCAGCTCCCGATGGCTCACCGCCCGCTGTTCGCCCTGGTGCTCGCCGCCGCGGTCGGGGCGGCATGTTGCCCGGACGCCCAAGCCCAGGGCAATCCCCACGACGACGCGGCGCGGCTGATCGGCGCCCTCGAGCTCTCCGGCGCGCAACGCAACGCCGCCCGAGACTTCGTCGTCCTGGAGATGGCGCGCGGCGGCACCCCGCGAGCGGCGCTGCAGAGATGGGTGCAGATGCAGGAGGCTCGTGGCCTCCGCGTCCGGTGCAGGCCGGCTGCGGCCGCGGACTGCATCGGACGCTGAAGCCGCCGGCGAGCCGCGCCCCGGCCAGTGCTGGGTAAAGGATGATCGAGCGAGGTTGAAGGGAGGCTTTCTTGGCCGCGCACAAGTTCAAGCCCGGTGATCTGGTCCAGTTTCACCGCCGCTTCGACGACCGCCGAAGCGCGTCGGGGGTCTACACGGTCGTGCGCTCGCTGCCTGCTGGCGAGGACGGGCAAGTGCAGTACCAGGTGAAGAGCGAGCAGGAGCCGCACGCGCGCATCGCCCTCGAACACCACATCTTTCCGGCGCTGCCTCCCT
>JAREAF010000604.1 GCA_029240475.1 Rhodospirillales bacterium
GGCCCGTGGAACAGCTCGAGCAGCCACTCGCTCGGCCCGAGCTGGCGAAGCGGCGCGATCGCGGCGTGATCGAACCCGCCGTAGGCCGCCATGATCAGCTCGTCGAGCTCTGCGTGACTCAGATCCTCGCCAACGAACGGCGCCAGCACCCTGGCGGCCACCTCCTGATAGGGCGCGCCCCGCAACGCCTCGAGCTGATCCCTCTCGAGTCGCGGCCAACGCTCGGGCAGATACAGCCCGCCATCGGCCGCGAGCCCGGCGAACAGCGCCGCCTCGAAGCCACAAGCCGGCACGCCGCCGCGGCTGCTGACGTAGCGAACGATGGGCGCTGCTCCTCTGTCCGATCGCGCCGCTCTGGTTAGGCGATCTCGACCCACCCGGCAAGCGGCAAGCCGCCTGCCTCTTTCGGCCCTGGCCGGAGACATCAGGCCGCGACCCATTGCTGTCGATCTGGATCGTCCAGGCGGACCTTGCGCGGCTCAGAGCCTCAGCCGGCCAGCGCCACGGTGAATGGCCGCCGTTCCGTGTCGGCCTCGCAACCGAGGAACAGGCCGCGCGCCCAGTGCAAGAGAAGCGTCAATCTGAGCCGCAACGGCACCGGGCGATGCAGCAAGGAGAGTCGTTCATCGGATGGCAGATCCGCAACCGCTTCGAGGTAGAGGGCGATCGCCTCCCGCAGCGATCGAAACACCTCCTCGAAAGAACCGCCCTGGACGGCGACATCGAGTTCGAGTGCAGATCGCCTCCCAATCGCCATCCCGTCCTTCCGCATGGCAACTCAGTAGTCTGGACCGCATTCCAAGCTTCCTCCTCAGCGCAGAGCACCAAGCTGCCGCTGCACAATCGTGCGGGTCTACCTGCTCGCCGCGGCGGCGAGCAGCGCGTTGGCGACCTGGGGGCCGGTGACGTCGCTGTGGCCTGAGATCCAGTGATCGGCCTGGAGGTTGTAGAGCTTGCCCGCGGCGAAGGCGTAGACGCCGCTCGCTTCGAGCAGTTCGCCCTTGACCGCCTCCGGAGTGCAGCGGGCGAGCGCGCCGTTGCGCCCGATGCCGCCGAAGAGGTCGTCCTCGTCGCCGAGATCGGCCGCATCCTGCCGCGCGAGACGCGAGGCGATCGGATAGGCGATGCCGACCGCGCGGTCGTTGCGGGTATGGGTGATCACGATCGGGCCGGCGACCTTGCGCGCGCTCACGACCTCGCGGAAGAAGCCGTCGCGGTCGCGCTCGAAGTCCTGGGCGAAGCCGTTGTGCGAGAACGCGGCCTGAAGGAGGGTCATGCTGGCCGGCGCCACGTCCTCGCTGCCGGCGCGGCCGAGCGCCGCGGCGGTGACCAGGCGGCCGCCGAAGCTGTGGCCGACGAGATGGATGCGCAGCTCGGGCGCCGCGGCGCGCAGGTCGCGCAGCAAAGGATTGAGGCCGCCGGCGCCGATCTTCCCGGCGCGCTCCTTCATCTGGTAGTAGGTCGCGAAGTTGAGCACGCGGCGCGCGGCCGCCTTGATGCCGCCGAAGAAATCGGCGATGCCGGCGGCACCGCCTGCTCCGGCGCCCATTCCGGGCGGCGGTCCGGCTTCCGCGAGGCCGATCGCCGCGACACCTCCGCCGTTGCGGCCGGCCGGCGCTCCGGGCAGGATCGGCGCTTCGAGCAGAGCGAAGATCTGCTCGCCGGAGAGCGCGAAAAAGGCGTCCGAGGCATCGTCGGCCGGATCCTCGGGCTCGGGCAGCACCGAGCGCACCAGGTCGACGAAGTCCTGGCGCGCGCCGGGATCGCTCTCGAGCCGGGACACCAGCCCCTTGGCCTCCTCGAGCGCCGCCTCGTCGGGCGCATCGAAGGTGCCCTTGAGATCGTCGAGCTGCTCGGTCAGAGCGTGGTCGTCGACAGCGCCGCCGAGGCTGGCGCCGCCGCCCGGGATCAGCTCGTCCTCGGCGAACTTCTTCGATGGCCAGAGCACGCCCAGGACGCCGATCCTGCGCCCGGCGAGGCCCGGGGCGCGGCGATCGTCGAGCGCGCGCCGGACGTTGGCGAACAGGTGCCGATAGAGCGCCCGCGCTTCCGCCACGTCGTTGTTCCAGCCGTGCGCGACGACGAACAGCTCCTCGAAGCTGCCGGCGCGGGCGGCATCGAGCACGGCCTGCCTCTCGGCCGGCTCGAACAGGTCGCCCTGCTTGGTGAACTGCACCTCGAAGTAGGGAAAGCCGGAAATCTCAGCCATGCTCGCCGCCCTTGCTCGAGGTTACACCGACTGGACCGCGCGCATCAGGTCGACCAGCCCGCAACCCTGGAAGTAGCGGTCGCGGCGCAGATCGGTCGCGGTCGACAGGAAGATCTCCTTGACCCGGTCCGGCTGGCCGATGAACTCGCGCCGGATCGAGAGGAACGCGGCGATCACGCCCGACACGTGCGGCGCCGCCATGCTGGTGCCGCTGTCCTCCTTGTAGTGGGCGGTGATCGCGTTCGGCCTCGCCTCGGCCGCACCGACGCTGCCGCCCCGGGGCGCGCCGGCGCCGGCCTGGCAGGAGATGATCTTCTCGCCGGGCGCGACCAGGTCGGGCTTGAGCCGGCCGTCGCCGGTCGGGCCCTTGGACGAGAAATACGAGACGCCATAGACGTGCGGCATGTCGCGGTGGGTCGACCCGACCGTGATCGCGAGCTCGGCGTTGCCCGGGTCGTTGATCGTGAGGTCCATGCCGGCGGCGACCGCGCCGCGGAACGCCGACTGGTT
>JAREAF010000605.1 GCA_029240475.1 Rhodospirillales bacterium
TCCTGAGGCGCCAGGAAGCGCCCGATCGCCAGCGTCCGCCCATGCGAGCGCAACAAGACGGCGCCCGATCCTTCGCTGTCGCTGCCCTGAAGCGAAACGCTGAGCCAGTAGGGCTGCAGGATCCAGCGGCCCGTCTCGCGGTTGCGCTCGCGGCGCACCACCTCCAGCCGGTCATAGGTGAGCCGGATCCATTCGCTGGAGCCGGCGGCGCTGCGATAGTTCAGGCGGAACAGCCAATAGAACAGCAGCAGCTCGACCCCGCAGAATCCCGTCACCGGCCAGGCGCCGAACGCTACCGAGACCGCTCCCGCCAGGAACGCCACCGCGATGACCGCGATCATCAGGATGGTGAAGGCGGCGGGCGGCAGGCTCCGATAGGGGGTCAGCCGGGCCTCGAACAGGACGGGCGGGGAGGAGCCCTGAGGGCCGTCACCCGCTGTCGGCGGAGCCTCGCTCATGGGACAGCTATATGGCTCACCACCCACCCGCGGTAAAGTCGCCGGCCCGCGAAGCGGCCGGAAGAGGGGGGAAGGCGTTGAAGAAAACGGAGGTCGAGGAGCTGTTCCGGCGCTTCGAGCGCTTCGGGCCGGAGCCCAAGGGCGAGCTCGACTTCATCAATCCCTACACGCTCCTGGTCGCGGTGGTGCTGTCGGCGCAGGCGACCGACGCCTCGGTCAACAAGGCGACCGAGCCGCTCTTCGAGATCGCCGACACCCCTGAGAAGATGCTGGCGCTGGGCGAGGAGCGACTGAAGGAGGCGATCAAGACCATCGGCCTGTTCAACACCAAGGCCAAGAACGTGATCGCGCTCTCGCGCATCCTGATCGAACGCCATGGCGGCGAGGTGCCCCGCGACCGCGACCTTCTGCAGGAACTGCCGGGCGTCGGCCGCAAGACGGCCAATGTGGTCCTCAACACGGCGTTCGGCGAGCCGACCATTGCCGTCGACACCCACCTGTTCCGAGTCGCCAACCGCACGGGCCTGGCGCCCGGCAAGACGCCGCTGGAGGTGGAGGAGGGGCTCAACCGCAAGGTGCCCGACTGGGCCAAGCGGCGCGCCCATCACTGGCTGATCCTGCATGGCCGTTATGTGTGCAAGGCGCGCCGGCCGGACTGCCCGGTCTGCGTGATCCGCGATCTCTGCCGCTACAAGGCCAAGACCCTGGCCGAGGGCGAGGTCAGCTCGCCGGCGCGGGCGCGCGGCGCTCGGCCTCGATCCGTTGCAGGCAGGCGGCAAGGGTGACGGGCAGCGCGCTGTCGTCGCGCGCCTCGGCATAGACCACCCGCGGCGCGCCCGCCTCTTCGTAGAGATAGATGTCGAGCACGCAAGTCGCGCCCTGATATTGCCAGACCTGGGCGGGGCTCTCTACCCGCCGCCAGCGCGGCGGCCCGATCAGCCGCGACAGCTCGGCGGCCGAGAGGCCGACCAGGGATGCGGCGGTGGCGGAGCTGGATAGGCTCGGGGGCGAGACTCCGGCGACGGCCGGAATGGCCGGAATGGCGGGCGGCGGGGCGGGCTGCGATAAGGCCACGGGAGCTGGAGCCGGCCGGTCCGGGGCGAGGGCGCACGCGCCAAGGGCCGCTGCGGCCATGCCGAGCGGCGCCAGACGCCGGGCGATGCCCCAACCGCCCCTCTGCAACACCGACCACCCCCCAACCGGAACCGGAGCGGCCGCCGATGGGCGGCGCGCTCCCAGCCCCGGGACTTCCTACCCGGCCGCGGCCGGGCTCTTCTCCTCGAGCAGCGACCAGTTGGAGCCGCTCGCGCTTTGCACCATGTCGCGCGCCTGTGCGGCGGCGGGAGACGCCGCGGCGCCGGCGCTGGCCATATGCTCGATCTGGCCGCTGATGACGCCGCCGCGCTCGATCTCGATCTGGCCGTAGCGGACGGTGCCGACGATCCGCCCGGTCGAGCGGATGATCAGGCGCGTGCGCACGGTCAGATCGCCCTCGAAACGGCCGCTGACATCGGCGGTGTCGATCTCGGCCGAGCCGCGGAACAGGCCCGCCTCGGCGATCTCGACGGTCTGGCAATCGCGCAGCGCCGCTTCGACGCTGCCTTCGACCACCAGCTTGTTACAGGATTTGATCTCGCCGCTGAGGAAGATGTCGCGGCCGACGATCAGCTTCTTGACCTCGCCCGCCCCCTCGCTGCGCTGATCGCTCTTCGTCTCGGCCGGCTTCTCGGCCCGGCGGACGCCCGCGGACGGAATCTCCGGCGCCTTGCGCGGCAGATCGGTCGCGGCCACGGCCGGCTGCGGTCTCAACACCGCCGGCGTTTCCACCTTCGGGGCCGGCTTCGCAGCGGGCTCCTCGGTACGCGTAGTCGCGCGAGGCGCCTCAACTTCCTTCTTCTTCCCAAACATCGGCAAAAGCCTCTCTCAATGACCGCTTGAGGCTTCGGCCGGCCCCCCGGCCGCCGATCTCATGCGGATTGCACCAACCCGACCCGACGCCTGAGAGACTCGAAGAGGTGCACCATGAACGCCGTCGCGACCACGGGCGCCGCCAGATTCAGCAGCGGTACGGTCGTGATGAAAGCGATCAAAGCCCCGGACAGTAATATAGACCCCTGATAGGACCTTCGCAGCGCCCGGACGCTGTTTTCGTCGAGGCGGCGCAAAGCGACCAATTCGAAATACTCCCGGCCGAGAAGATATCCATTCAGGGCATAGAAGACCATGGGATAAATGAACGGAATCCAAAAAAAGAGCAGC
>JAREAF010000606.1 GCA_029240475.1 Rhodospirillales bacterium
AGCCATCTTGAGCCATGAGGACTTGTCCGCTGCCTTGGGGCTCTGGCCCGCCTGACGGCGGCATTCCTCGGCGTTCTTCCGGCATTGGTCGGCGCGGCTATCAGGCACTCGCATTCCCCACGATCCTTGATATCCTTAGCGCAAAGTGGAGGGCCTCTAGCGATGCCTGAAGACAATGGCAAGGCCAAGGACCGCGCTAGGCGGGCGCAGCAGTTTCAAGACATCGAGGACTCACTTGCGCGGGCAACAGACCTGATCGACCAGAGCAAGCGCGAGGTCTCCCGATCACGGCAGATTATGAAAGAGTCTGACGCAGCGGACGATAAGGCTGAGGATAGGGGGAATGCGACGCGGTCCTAAAGGCGAGAAACGCCCCGGCAACGTGATCGGCAACCCCAACAAGGTCGCGCACATTGCGACCATCGAGGTGACGGGAGAGTTTGAAGGGCCGCAGGTGACTTTCTCGTCACCCACTGAAGGAGGTTTCTGTGTCAAACTCGCCGCCGCGGCGATGGCCGTTCCCCATCGACCAAGCCGAGCCATTGCTCGTGGTGGACGATCAGAAGATGATGGTGGAACTCGCCCGACGCGTGCTCAGCAGACTGGGCTTTGAGAATATCGATGACGCCTCGGATGGCTACCAAGCGCTCACACTCTTACGAGAGAAAAAGCATTCAAGCCCTTCACTCAGGACCAACTGAAAGCAAAGCTGCTCGAGGTCCTCTCCTAAGGTCGGGAAAGTTAGAAACTAGAGCAGTTTGCGTTTAGTCGCACGCGTAGCCTGAGTTGATGAGATAGTTGCGGCATTCGTCGGGGCTGAAGGCGTCGAGCAGCGCGCCGATGGTCTTCCAGAGCATGTCCCTGGTGCGGGCTCCAGCCTGCCGCAGGAGCGCTTTCATCTTGGCGAAGACCTGCTCGATGGGGTTCAGGTCCGGGGAGTATGGCGGCAGGTAGAGGACGCCGGCTCCGGCGGCGCCGATCGCCTCGCGAACCCCGCTCACTTTATGCGCGGGCAGGTTGTCCATGACCACGACATCGCCTTCGCGCAGGTCGGGGACGAGCACCTGCTCGATGTAGGCGCGGAACGCGGGCCCATCCATGGCACCATCGAGCACCATGGGAGCCACGATGCCGTCTGCCCGCAAGCCGGCCACGAAGGTGGTGGTTTTCCAATGCCCCCAAGGCGTCGTATCGACCAGGCGCTCGCTCCGCGGCCCCCAGCCATAGGGGCGGACCATGTTGGTCTTGGCGCTCGTTTCATCCAGGAACACGAAGCGGTTCGGGTCCATGTAGCGCTGCCACACCCGCCAGCGCACGCGCTCGCGAGCGACGTCGGGTCGGTCTTGCTCGGCCGCCCTCAGCGACTTTTTTTGTGCGACAAGCCGAGCCGCCTCAGCGTGCTCCAAACCGTGGAGATATGCCCCGCCTCGATCCCGTGCTCGGCCAGGGCGGATTTGATCTCCGCCAGCGTGATCCCGGGCTTGGTCGCCGTCAGCTCGCCAAGCAGCACTTCGTGGCCCTCGAGCAGAGGCCGCCTGTAACCACCGATCCTGGCCGGTGCCGTGCTGCCGGTCGCCCGAAGCCGCTGCATCAGCTTGATGGCCGCCGACGGGCTGACCTCAAACCGGGCCGCGGCCTGCCGGATCGAACTGCCGCCCTCAACCGCCCGAACGATCCGCTCGCGAAGATCCTGCGACAATGGTGCCGTCATGGCGTGCCTCACCGCTCACGCCCCCAAGCACCTGGAATCAAAACAACCGATTCTGCGCAACCCCAAATTGCTCTAGCCCTCGTCCGCGGGCTTGACGGCCGCGAAACGACGCAGCAGCGCGAGGTCGTAGACGATCTTCAGGCCGCCGCCGATGACGAGGGGCCAGCCGAACGGGCTCACGGCCAGGAGAGAGCCCGACAGCAGCGGCGCCATGGCGCTGGCCAGGCTGCGCGGCACGGCGGTGAGGCTGGCCGCCGCCGGACGCTCCTCGGGCGTGACGACGCTCATCACGTAAGCCGAGCGCGTCGGGATATCCAACTGCGACAGCAGGCTGCGGCAAACCAGGAGCACGAAGGCGACCCCGACACTCGGCGCGAACGCTGCCAAGACCAGGAAGACGTTCGCCGGCAGGTGCGTGAACACCATGGTGTTGACGAGGCCGAAGCGGCGCGCCAGCGGCACCGCGGCGAACAAGGAGAAGGCGGAGCAGAGGCCGGTGACGAAGAAGATGGCGCCGGCGGTGGCGACGTCGACGCCGAAGGTTTGAAACAGCCACAGCGCCAGCAGGGCATTGACGACGAAGCCGCCGCCGAAGGCATCGAGCGCGAACAGGCCGGCGAGGCCATAAACGTGACGGCGCGAGGGGCCGAGCGGCGTCGCCGGCGCATCGTCGGCCCGCTCGGCCACGGGCGAGAGGCCGCGGTAGAGCAGCACGTTGGCAAGGCCGAGGCAGCCGTAGAGGCCGAACAGAAGCGCAATCGTCGTGCCGGGGTCGAGAAGCGGCGCCAGCCAATCGACGGCGCCGGCCGTCAGGGCGCCGGCGGCGGCGATGACGGAGCCGACGAAGCTGTAGCGGGCGAAGGCGGCGGTGCGCTCGGAGGCAGGGACCGCCTGCGCCAGGATGGTGTGCTCGAGCGGCAGGAACACGCTGACATCGCCGCTCGAGGGGTTGAGCGTGCCGACGAAGGCGACGAGGAGCAGCGGCACGAAGCCGGACAGGCCGGCGAAGGCGAAGCCGGTCGCCGCCATGAGCAGGCTGGCGGCGATCAGCGCCCGCCGCCGCTTGATGCGGTGAGCCGAGACGCCGAGCGCCACCGTGAGGAGCGCCGAGCCGAGCAAGGTGGCGGTCGAGATCGCCCCGACCGCGAGGGCATCGTAACCGAGCCGCGACAAATGCACCGGCAGCAGCACGGCGACGTAGCCGTCGCCGAACGCGCGCAGCGAACGCGCCAGGAGGATGCGGCGGATATCGGCAGCCGCGTTCACGAAGCCTGTCCCCTGCGCGGCATCCGCCTCAGCCGGCAAGGGCAGCGGCAAGATTGATGACCAGGGCGAGGATCACGGTGTTGAACACGAACGATATCAGAGAATGCGCGATGAGAAGCTTGCGCAACGCCCCGCCGGACGTCGCCACGTCCGACGACTGATAGGTGATCC
>JAREAF010000607.1 GCA_029240475.1 Rhodospirillales bacterium
GATTGAGGCTGCCGGAATCCGTCGCGGGTGAATCGGAAGTCTATTTCCGGCCTGAGGACGCGGCAATCGTGTACGGCACACCGGAGACCCCCGCCGAGGGCGTGCTGGCGGGCGTCGTCTCGGCGGTCTCCTTTCTCGGCGACCGCACCCGGCTTCTGGTGGAAGGCGCCGGCCCGGAGCCGATCATCGTCGAGGCCGACCCCCGCCGGGAACTGCGAGCCGGAGACCGCATCCATCTCCGAATAGAAGCCGGCCGTCTGCTCGGCCTTGCCCGGAGCGAACCCGCATGAACACCTCCGCCGCACTGACGAGAGTGGCGATCGTGACCGGCTCCGGGAGCGGGATCGGCGCAGCCCTTTGCCGCCGACTTGCCGCCCCGGGCACGGGCATTCTCGTGCATGCCAGGGAGAACGAGGAGGGCTGCGCGCAAGTCGCTGAGGAGATTGCACAGCGTGGCGGTCAGGCCATCATCCTCTGCGGCGATCTCGCCGCGCCGGAGTTCGGGGCGAGGGTAGCGGCGCGGGCGCTCGAGACCTTTGGACGGCTCGATATCGTGGTGGCGAACGCCGGCTTTCCGTTCCGCGGAGAGCTCGGCGAGCTGACGCGGGCGGATCTTGACTACTGCCACGCAGCCATGGCGGGCTCGCTGTTCGATCTTGCCCGCGCCGCGTTGCCTCATCTCAAGCATAACGGCGGCCGGATCATCGCCGTTTCTGCCCATAGCGCGCACATGTTTCGCGCGAACTATCCAACCTTTCCGGCCTCCGCCGCCGCGAAGGGCAGCATGGAGGTGCTTGTGAGGTCGCTTGCGGTGCAGCTTGGCCCGAGCGGCGCGACTGCGAACGTCGTCGCACCCGGCCTGATCCGCAAAGATTCCAACCGTGACCAGTTCCTCTCGGCCGATGAGAAGGCCGGCCTGTCCGCTCATGTGCCGATGCGCCGGTTCGGCACCGCCGACGAGGTCGCAGGCGTGATCGCCTTTCTGGTCTCGTCCGAGGCAAGCTATGTAACCGGCCAAGTCATCCATGTGGATGGAGGCCTCGCATGAGTCGAAAAGGCACCAAGCCATGAGACTATCTCGCAGGTGACGCTGTCCTTCAAGCGTATGGTCCACGCCGTCGACTCGCACACCGAGGGTAATCCCACGCGGGTCGTGGTCGGCGGGGTGCCGACGCCGGCCGGCGCCACGCTTGCCCAGCGCACGGAGTGGCTAAAGCGCAACGACGACGCCCTGCGCCGGCTCCTCAATTTCGAGCCGCGTGGCAACCCGATGATGTGCTCGGTCTACGTCTTTCCCGCGATCAATCCAGCCGCGGATTTCTCAGTCGTGATCACCGAGCAGGACGAGTACGTGCCGATGAGCGGCCATTGCATCATCGGCACGGCTACCACGGTAGTGGCGATCGGGATGGTGGCCGCACGGGAGCCAGAGACGACCGTTACCTTCGAGACGCTTGCCGGGCTCGTCACCTGCAAGGTGGCGGTCGAAGACGGAAGAATCGGCGCCGTTGCCTTCGATAACGTGCCGTCCTTCCTTCTCCTGCACGACATCGCTGTGAGGCGCGGCGGCCGGCCCGACATCACGGTTGACGTCGCCTATGGCGGCTGCTTTTACGCCATCGCGGACGCCGACGCGCTCGGGCTTGACCTTGGCCCGACGAACGAGGCCGCGATCCTCGCCGAGGCCCGCAGCCTCATTCAAGCCCTCAACGCGCAGCACCGGATCGTTCACCCCTTTGTCAAGGGGATCGAGCGTTGCTACCAGACGCTCTTCCGCTCGATCCGGGGCGTCACGGGCGATGTGAAGCAGGTGATCGTCGCACCGCCCGGGGCGCTCGACCGCTCGCCCTGCGGCACGGGCGCGAGCGCGCATCTCGCGGCTTTAGTCGCGAAGGGAGCGGCGCGACTCGGGGACGAGCTCTTGTTCGAGGGCCTCATGGGCACGACTTTTGCCGCGAAGGTGATGGAGTCGAGGACTGAAGCAGGTCTTGTCGTGATTGTCCCGCGGGTGCGCGGACGCGCCTTCCTGACGGGCTTCTACCAGCTGGTCCTAGATCACGACGATCCATTTCCGGAAGGCTTCCGGATCGGCGACACGCCGCGGGACCAGAGCGGGTCGGGGATCTGGGGATCGGCTCGTTAAAAGGGAGGAGCACGCACATGCCTTACGTCAAGATCAGGCCGTGGCGAAGGCGGTTACCGAAGCACCGGTGACGCACGCGAACAGCAAGCCTAACGCCGTTGAGTCTCCGTCGATCTAAAGCGCGAGAACTGGGCGAGCGCGGGTCGGCTTTTGTCCGAGCGGGTACGACCGTGCCCACGGCCGCGCCAGGCCGCGAACCGCTCTGCCCTGAACGGCCTCGATCAGCGGCCGTACCGCCCAAGAATTACAGCTCGCGCTTCGCAGGATGCTGGAGTGGGTCGATTCCATTTGGTCAGGGGGCTTGCGATTGAAGGTGTCCTTGCTCTGGAAGAATTATGCACCGCTCAGGATCCAGCGTGACGACAACATCATCGCCCTTGAGGTAAGGCCGGCCAGCCGAGAGCGTTTTGGTTCGGATGCTCGAACCGCCAAAACGCACCTCGTAGTCAACCATTTCGCCGAGGTCAGCCGCGCTCTCGATGGTACCTTTTAGGGGGGCAGGGTCAGAGGCATCCGGACGGCGCAGGGAAATAGCTTCTGGCCTGATGCAGACTTGGGAGATCGGAAGAG
>JAREAF010000608.1 GCA_029240475.1 Rhodospirillales bacterium
TCGATCCCTTTGACCGATCCGGAGGGGACCCGGAAATGGCACGCCAGCGAGGTCAGGACCCGCCTCGCTTGGTGCGAGCCGGTGGTAGGAATGTTAAGTGCCTACTCGTACTCGCGGTCCAGCACGGGCGCGTTCGGCAGCTGGCGGTCGAGCGATTCGCGGTAACGGAGGCATCCGCGCAGGAACTTCGGCCACGGCGGGACGGCGACTTCAGGCGTCACCCGCTCGGGCAGGAGGCTCCAGAGCTTGGGATGATGCCAGCACAGCTCGTGCCCAGTGCTGTCCCGGTGTGCGCGGATGCCGGTCCGGAGCCGCTTCACCTCCGCGATCAACTCCTCGCGGCTGAGGCCATCGAGATCCTGATCCATCTTGAACCTTCCTCGCTGCCACCTCTTCCGATGCCGGGTCCTGTTCTGCCTTTTATGGCCTGCTATGCCCGCCTGGGGCTAGGCCGGTATCCGCCAGCCAGAGAGCTTCAGCTGGTTTACCACGCAACGGGCCTAGTGCTCGCAAGGACCAACATCCCCACTCAGGCCGTCGATTTCGACCAGCTGCGGACAGGCTCGAGCCCGCGCAGCCGTGGATTCAGGTATAATCCGAGCCTGCTGCCCGTCGATCAGGCATGGACCGGCAGGACGCCGCTCCCATATTCGAGATGCCCGGCGGGCAGCCCTCGGCACGTGCGGATCAGGCGAGCGAAATGTCCGATCAGCCGCAGGGTCTTCGATTGTGCAAGCCGGCTCGCTCTGGGAACGGGCGAAGGCCGCGGCCGAGCGAACGCCTGAGACGCGCAACCGCGCGATCGACTTCTACCGAGCGGTTTCGATCGGCGCGGTGGTGCTTGGGCACTGGCTGCTCGCCGCCCCGCAGGTGCTTGCCGGTGGCGGGGTTCGCTTCGGAGACCTGTTCCATGTGGCGCCCTGGACGATTTGGCTGACCTGGGCTTTCCAGATGATGCCGATCTTCTTCATGGTGGGCGCTCTCGATTCCGCGGCGGCGGCTGCCGGCTCGCAGCCCGCGTTGGGGCCGACCTGGTTCCTGCTCTGCTCCGGCTTCGGCCTGCTGGCGCCGATCGGAATCGCCGACGACAGTGCCATTGGCTTGCGCCTGCCGGTCGGCCTTGTGATTCTGGGATCGGCCCTGGTCCTGCATGGGCCGCGACCGATCTCAGCGCCGTCCCGCCTCGCTCGCTAGCCGCGTCTGCCACCTTGCGCCCGGCGATGGCGTTCATAGGTGGCATCACCGCTCGGATTGATGGAGCGGACGAGTGGGTCCGAGCCAAACTGACACGCCGCCCCAGAACGGCGCGACGCCAGCGTTCGCCTGGGAGACGCATTACCCGGCGGGCATGCAGTGGCGCGCCAGCTTCCCTCAGCGGCCGCTCTTCACGCTGTTGGACGAGGCGGCGGAGCGATATGCCGACCGGCCCTTCCTCGATTTTCTCGGTCGCAAGTACCGCTACGACGCCGCCCGCCAATCGGTGGAGCGCCTGGCGGCGGCGCTGCAGTCGCTCGGCCTCGGGCGCGGCGGCAGAGTCGGCTTGTTCCTGCCGAACTCGCCCTATTTCGTCTTCAGCTATTTTGCCGTGCTCAAGGCAGGCGGAACGGTGGTCGCTTTCAACCCGCTTCTGGGCGAGCAGG
The DNA here is from genome assembly GCA_029240475.1 of Rhodospirillales bacterium. GTDB lineage: Bacteria > Pseudomonadota > Alphaproteobacteria > JAREAF01 > JAREAF01 > JAREAF01. The sequence continues at coordinate 1,641 of JAREAF010000608.1, forward strand.
AGCTGGCCCGTCAGCTTGCGCACTCTCAAACCGAGTTGCTGATCACGATCGACGCGAAGGAGCTCTTCTCGAAGGTGGTCCGGCTGCGGCTTCCGAAGGGGATCGTGGTCTGCGAAACCTCGCGCGCATTGCCTTGGCCAAAATCCCTGCTCTTCCTGCTGCAGCCGAGCAAGCGATGCGCGATCCCGAAGAGGGAAGGCTTCCTGCGATTTCACCAGCTCCTGCGGCGCGCCGGAGCATGGCGGGAGCCCGCCCGCGATCCGACAAACGACATCGCCGTGCTGCTCTACACCGGCGGCACGACGGGAATGCCGAAGGGCGTCTGCCTCAGCCATGCCAGCCTTTATGCGAACGCGCATCAAAGCGCGATGGGGCTGACCTCGGCCCAGCCGGGGCGGGAGCGTGTCGTGGCCGTGCTGCCCCTGTCGCACGCCTTCGGCATGACCGCCGTCATGAATGCAGGGATCGTTCTTGGCGCGGAGCTCATCCTGCTGCCGCGCTTCCAAGTGACCGAACTGCTCGCGACGATCGAGCGCAAGAAGGCGACCATGTTGATGGCGGTTCCGGCGCTCTTCTCGGCCATTCTCGGCTATCGAGGGCGGCGGCAACATGATCTCGCCAGCCTCAGGATCTGCAGCTCCGGGGGCGACCTCCTGCCGAGGGAAGTTAAGTCGGCCTTCCAGGAACTGGCCGGGTGCGAGATCTACGGAGGCTACGGCCTGACCGAATGCGCCCCGGTCGTCAGCAGCAATCCGCCGCACGGGCTCGACAAGCCGGGCTCGATCGGGGTGCCGGTCCCCGGGACCGTGATCGAGATCGTGTCGGCCGAGGATCGGGCCACCCCGCTTCCGCTCGGGCAGATCGGCGAGATCTGCATCCGCGGCCCGCAGTTGATGAAGGGCTATTGGCAGGACGAGGCGGCGACGGAGGAGGCCCTGGCCGGCGGACGGCTTCATACCGGCGACCTCGGCTATCTCGACGAGGACGGATACGCCTATCTGGTCGACCGGCTCAAGGACGTCATCATCTCCAGCGGCTATAAAATCTATCCGCGCTGGGTCGAAACC
>JAREAF010000095.1 GCA_029240475.1 Rhodospirillales bacterium
CGTCGGTGGCTCGCCCATCAAGCCGAGGAGAGCCCCGTGCTGGGTATATAGCGCGCCGCCCATGAGCTGCGTGCCGGGCATGAGCGTGCTGGCCCCGGCGATCAATCGTTCGGGATCGGCATCGGCAGAGAGGCGGAACAGGGCGCCGATCGAGGCGAGCGCGCTCTGCTCGGCTCGCGTCAGGAGGCTTCGCTCGAGGTCCCGGTAGGCCGGGATCAGGAAGACCGTGGCGACGGCGACGAGGCACAGGAAGATGGCCAGCGCCACACGCTGGCACAAACGGCTGCCGATCATCGCCCATGGAAGAGAGAGCCTTCCCGCCGGGGGCGCCGCGCGCGCCGCAGCGGCCATGGGCAGCCCCGGGTCCGCTGGAGAAGCCTCCGCCCGCTCGCCTGCGATGACGCGGCTGAGATCAGTCATGCAATCTGAAGATTACACTCGATCGAACCCATTCGCAGGATCGGTTAGCACGCTTCCCCTTCGCTCGAAAGCAAATGTTAAAGAACCGGCTTCGAATCGATAATGCCGGCTGATGATTCCTCGTTTCGAATAATATTATGCCGCCGGGTCAGAACCTACCGAGGGCCTATCCGGGAGGTCAGGCCGCCGGCTTTCCGGCCGGCTGCTGCTGGGTGATGCAGTGGATTCCGCCGCCGCCATAGACGATCTCGGTAGCCGCCACCTGCACGACCTGGCGATCGGGGAATGCCCGCTGAATGGTGTCGTAAGCGTGGCGGTCCTGCGGGTCCTCGAAGGCCGGTACGATGACCGCGCCATTGGCGATGTAGAAATTGATGTAGGAGAGCGCGAGGCGGCGGCCGCCCTCCATCTGGCGGCGACGCGGCTGCTCGATCGGCAGCACCTCGATCGGCCGGCCCGCGGCATCGGTCGCGGCGCGCAGGCGCTGCAGATTGTCGGACAAGGTGGCGTAGTTGCCGTCCGACGGATCGCTGGATGCAAGCGCCAGGACAAGGCCCGGGCGCGCGAAGCAGGCGACGTTGTCGATATGGCCGTCGGTGTCATCGTCCTCGACGCCGCCATTGAGCCATAGGAGCTTGCGGACGCCGAGATATTGGCGCAGCAGCTCCTCCATCTCCTCCCGGCCGAGATCGGGATTGCGGTTGGGGTTGAGCAGGCAGCTTTCGGTCGTCAGCAGGGTGCCTTCGCCGTCGACATGGATGGCTCCGCCCTCCAGGACCAGGGGAGCTGCGTAGCGCCGCATCCCGAGATGATCCAGGACCGCACGCGCGACCGCGGCGTCGCGCTGGTGATCGGGATACAGGTTGCCCCAGGCGTTCCACTTCCAGTCGACGCCCGCCACCTCGCCCGCCGCGTTGATCACGAAGGTCGGCCCGCTGTCCCGGCACCAGGAATCATCGAGCGGGAGCGAGAAGGTGCTCACGCCCGGCCCGCATTTGAGCGAGGCCTCGACCACATGCTCGGGGTTGGCGATCATGGTGACCGGCTCGAATTCGGCGATCGCCTGCGCGACCTCCGCATAGGCTTCGCGAGCGGCCTCCAGATGCTGGCCGAAGAGAGGCTCGCGGCACGGCCACTGCATCCAGCAGCGCGCATGCGGCGCCCATTCGGGCGGCATGAAGAATCCGTCTTCGGCGGGCTTGGCCAAGCGCGATCCTCCCTCGAGCGAGCGCGCGAGGGACAATAAGTGGCGAGGCTATCGTTGGCAATCGCCCCACCCCGCCGGAGTGGAGCGTCCGTGTCAGGCCCGATCAGACGGGCGGTTTGGGAGCATCGGCGCTGGCGAGAACGTCCACCGGGCCGGACGCCACGGGCTCGAGCAGGATGATGGCCGGCGGAAGCGCCGGCTGCTCCAAGAGCGGACCGGCGGCGGCATATTGCAGGGGCAGATGGCCCGGCGCTGGCGGGACCCAGATCGGGCTTTCCGCGACCGGGTCGGTATCGGGCTCGGTGTGCGCCGAGGCGAGCAAAGTGCGATCCGCATCCGCATCGCGCGGCGCCACCATCTCTATCTCCGGATGGGGGCCAGGCGCGCAGATCGCCTCGCCCTTGACGAAATTCAGGACGGCGCAGTCCTCCTGCATGACCATGGACAGCCCATGGTCCGAGACGCTCTTGCCGGACACGGCATAGCTGAAGGCGTCGGCGGCAAAGGAGGCGATGCTGATGGCGGGCGGAACGAGTCCGCAGCCTCCCAGCGCTGTCGCCGACAGCAGCAGCAACAATATCCGAAAGGTCATGCGCCGCCCCCCAAGGACGCTACCCCGGTTTGGCCGGAGGTAACGAAGACGGCAGGATAAAGGCAGAAATGAGTCAGGCTCAAGCACAAAACTTAAAGATGCGTTTTACCTAACTTTAGCTTTTTGTCTTGGAAGGGGGCAGTGCCAGCCTGATGTGAAGCTCTTTCAGCCGCGCCTCCGGGACTTCGGCCGGAGCCTGCATCAGCAGATCCTCTGCCTTCTGGTTCATCGGGAAGGCCACCACCTCGCGGATGTTGGGCTCCTCGGCCAGGAGCATGACGATCCGGTCGATGCCGGGCGCCGAGCCGCCATGGGGCGGCGCGCCGAATTTGAGCGCGTTCAGCATGCCGCCGAACCGCGCCTCCACCTCCTCCTTCGGATAGCCGGCGATGGCGAAGGCCTTGTACATGATTTCGGGCAGGTGATTGCGGATCGCCCCGCTCGACAGCTCCACCCCGTTGCAGACGATGTCGTACTGGAAGGCCTTGATGGTTAACGGGTCCCGGGTCTCCAGGGCCTCCAGTCCGCCCTGCGGCATGGAGAAGGGGTTGTGGCTGAACTCGACCTTTCCCGTCGCCTCATCCAGCTCGTACATCGGGAAGTCGACGATCCAGCAGAAGCGGAAGGCGGTGCGTTCGATCAGGCCGAGGTCCTCGCCAAGCCGGGTTCGGGTGAGCCCGGCGAGCTTGGCGGCGGCCGTCGGCTGATCGGCGACGAAGAAGACCGAATCCCCCTCCTCCGCCGCGGTCATGGCCTGGATCTGCTCGACGCGGTCCGCCTCCAGGTTCTTCGCGATCGGGCCCTTTGCGCCGTCGGGAGCGAACTGGATGTAGCCGAGCCCGCCGGCCCCCTGCTCGCGCGCCCACTCGTTCATCTTGTCGAAAAAGCTGCGCGGCCGGTCGGCGGTGTCCGGCGCGCGGATCGCGCGCACGACCGCGCCCTTCTCCACCGCGCGCGCGAAGAGCCCGAAGCCCGAGCCCCGGAAGGCGTCCGTCACGTCGACGATGACGAGGGGGTTGCGCAGGTCCGGCTTGTCGCTGCCGTAGCGCAGCATCGCCGTCTCGAACGGGATGCGCGGGAAGGGCGGCCGCGTGACGCTGCGCCCGCGCGCGAATTCCTCGAACACCCCATGGAGCACCGGCTCGATCGCCGCGAAGACGTCGTCCTGGGTGACGAACGACATCTCGAAATCGAGCTGGTAAAACTCGCCCGGCGAGCGGTCGGCGCGGCTGTCCTCGTCGCGGAAGCAGGGCGCGATCTGGAAATAGCGGTCGAAGCCAGCGATCATCAATAGCTGCTTGAACTGCTGGGGCGCCTGCGGCAGCGCGTAGAACTTGCCCGGATGCAGGCGGCTCGGCACCAGGAAGTCTCGCGCGCCTTCGGGCGAGCTGGAGGTCAGGATCGGCGTCTGGAACTCGGTGAAGCCGGCCTCCACCATCCGCCGGCGGATGCTCGCGATGACGTTGGCGCGCAGCAGGATGTTGGCGTGCACCTTCTCGCGGCGCAGATCGAGGAAGCGGTAGCGCAGCCGGATCTCCTCGCCCGCATGCTCGTCGCTCGCGACCTGCAGCGGCAGGAGGTCGGCCTCCGATTGCATCTGGAGCTCGCGGACGCGCAGCTCGATCTCGCCGGTCGGCAGCTTGGGATTGACCGTGTCCGAGCTGCGCCGCACCACCTCGCCGGTGACGGTGATCACGCTCTCGGGCCGCAGCGCTTCCAGGCGCCGGAACAGCTCGCTCGAGCTGTCGGCCACGCATTGCGTGACGCCGTAATGGTCGCGCAGGTCGATGAAGAGCAGGTTGCCGTGATCGCGCTTGCGGTGAATCCAGCCCGAGAGGCGCACGGTCCGCCCCGCATCATCGGAACGAAGCTGCCCGCAGGTGTGGGTGCGGTAGGGATGCATTTCTGAGGTCTTCTGTGGCTGTCGATGCTCGGCCTTGCGGCCGGCCGGAGGAGGCACGAGAAGCCGCGCCCCTGTCAAGGCGCGGAGCGCCCGGCGCGCGGTGACTTAGGAAATCTTGCGCGATGGCCGATTTCTTCTCGTTCGCGCCAGGGCCGCCGCGCGCTCTAGCTTGGCGACCAGGCCGAGCTTCCAGGACGTGCCATGGCACCTCTAGCCCCTCGCGCATTTCGCCTTTCCGGACCCGCCCTCGCGGTGGCCGCGACCGTGGTGCTGTGGGCCTCCGCCTTCCCGGGCATCCGAGCGGCGCTGGACGGATTCTCGCCGCTGGGCCTGGCCGCGCTGCGCTTCTCCGTGGCGGGGGCGATCCTTCTCCTGGTGCAGTCGGTCGCGGGAGGGACGCGTCCGCGGTGGGCCGACCTGCCGCGCATCGCCGCGAGCGGCACGCTCGGCATCGCCGCCTACAACATCGCCTTGAACCAGGGCGAGCTGACCGTGAGCGCGGGCGCGGCGAGCTTCCTCGTCAACACCGCGCCCCTGTTCACCGCGCTGCTCGCGACGCTGTTCCTGCGCGAGCGCGTCGGGGCGCGAGGCTGGATCGGAATGGCGATCGGCCTTGCCGGCGCGGGCCTCATCGCCCGCGCCGAGGCGGTCGGCTCGCCGCTCGGCTGGGGCGCGGGCCTGGTCCTGCTCGCGGCCGCACTGCAGGCCCTCTATTTCGTCTTGATGAAGCCGCTCATCGGGCGCTACGGCCCGCTTCAGGCCACCAGCTTCGCGGTGCTCGCGGGGGCCGCCGTCCTGTTGCCGTGGCTGCCATCGGCGATCGTGGAAGCGGGGCGGGCTCCCGCCGGAGCGCTCGGGGCGGCTCTGTATCTGGCGGCGTTCCCGGCGGCGCTGGCCTATCTCCTGTGGAGCTTCGCGTTGCAGCGGATGGCGGCCGCGCGCGCGGCGGCGTGGCTCTATCTGGTTCCGCCCGTGGCCACGCTGATCGCCATCGCCTGGCCGGGCGAGATCCCGCCCCCGCAGTCGCTGCTCGGCGGGACCATCGCCCTCGCCGGGGTCCTGCTCGTGCAGTGGCGCAGCCGCGCCGAGGCCGCGCCTCGCCCTTCCGCACCCGCGCGATCCATGCTAGAGGGCGGCGATGACGGTGATCGCCGACAACCGGGAACTGGCCGAATTCTGCCGCCTCCAGGCCGACGCCGACTACGTCACGGTTGATACCGAGTTCATCCGCGACAACACCTACTGGCCCCAGCTTTGCCTGATCCAGATCGCCGGGCCCGAGCAAGCGGCGGTGATCGATCCGCTCGCCCCGGGGCTCAACCTTGCGCCGGTGCTGGCGCTGCTGGCCGACCCGAGGGTGCTCAAGGTCTTCCACGCCGCGCGGCAGGATCTGGAGATCTTCTATCACCTCACCGGCAAGGTGCCCGAGCCGATCTTCGACACGCAGGTCGCGGCCATGGTCTGCGGCTTCGGCGAGCAGGCGAGCTTCGAGAGCCTGGCGCAGAAGCTGGCCGGGATCGCCATCGACAAGAGCTCGCGCTTCACCGACTGGTCGCACCGGCCGCTGTCGGAGCGGCAGATCCGCTACGCGCTGGACGACGTGGTGCATCTGCGCCCGATTTATGAGCGGCTCGACCGCCAGCTCGACAAGAACGGCCGCGCCCCCTGGCTGAGCGCGGAGATGGCCGTCCTCACCGATCCCGCGACCTACCGCATCGACCCGGCCGAGTCCTGGCGGCGCCTCAAGGTGCGCGCGGGCAAGCCGCGGTTCCTCGCCGTGCTCAAGGAGCTCGCCGCCTGGCGCGAGGAGGAGGCGCAGCGCCGCGACCTGCCGCGCAACCGGCTGATCCGCGACGAGGCGCTGCTCGAGATCGCCGCGCACATGCCGACGACCATCGACGAGCTCGCCCGCACGCGCGGCCTGTCGCGCGGCACCGCCGAAGGCAAGGTCGGCCAGGGCATCCTCGCCGCCGTGCAGCGCGCGCTGGCCAAGCCCGAGCGGGACTGGCCCAGGTCGGAGCCCAAGCCCGAGCTGCCCTCCGGCCTCGCCCCGCTCATCGACCTCCTGCGCGTGCTGCTGAAAACCAAATGCGAGGCCGAGGGCGTGGCGCAGAAGCTGGTCGCCAGCGCCGCGGACCTCGAGCTGATCGCCGCCGACGACGACGCCAAGGTGCCCGCCCTCTCCGGCTGGCGCCGCACCCTGTTCGGCGAGGACGCGCTCGCTCTCAAGCACGGCGCCCTCGCCCTCACCGCCAAGGGCAAGCGCATCGCCATCATCCCGGTGAAGCCGGGCGCAAGAGAGGCGGCGGATTAGTTCGTCTTTCGGCGAGAAGCCCAAGCTATTCGAATGCCCATCCAAAATCCGATCGCGAGCACGGTTCCAACCGATCCCCAGAGTTCGAAGCCTCGCAGCCACAACGAGATGAAGAGAAGCGCCAGCAGCCCAATGACTTCATGGCGCGGCAATTTCCCAAGCATGTTCGGAGTCCAATTCAGTTCCTCAGTTGCACGACTTCACAACTGAACTCTGTGCGATCTGCGTGCGAGTGTCAGCACGCCCGATGTTGCTACCACCGATTCACATCCGCGCGAGTTAAGATTGCTGCAAGAGCAGCATACACGAAGCAATTTGAGTGGAGGAGCGTTCATCAGCATTGAATGCGCTGTGCGTGCGGCGCAGCCGTTCGGCCGTGGCGCGCGGCCTTGAAGCTCGTCCTCGCCAGAAGGCAAGTGAGCCATAATCTCAATTAACATCGGCGCGCGATGCGCGGTTTGACTCTGCCGATGTTAGCGCAGCCGCACGCCGCGTATGACGCACGCAACTATGGCCAAGCAGGTCAAATAGACGAAAAAACCAACAGCAGCCGGCCCAACGTCAAGAATCAGAAACAAAGCTTTCCCACCCAACAATATCGTGCCGTCCTGAACAGTGAACAACGTTTTTTCTCGACCGGTGTAGCAGAAGGTCGCCAGGAGTGCAGCGATTGCAGCAGTGGCTGCGACAACCTGTAAAGGGATTCGGTCTGTGGACCGCTTGAAGATTCTCACACCTGCGTTCGCGGTTAATGCAAGCACCAAGGCGGTAGACAGAATAGCGCCCCTGCTAGAGATGATCGAAAAGTGTTCGTAAGCGAGGACAAGGTCCCAACTCGCACCCATTTGCCTGATTTTGTCAGGTACCGGATCGGTTGCAATGCTTACCTGCTTCAGCAGCCCGACTATCGGGCTGACAAAATAGATCCAAGCCCATGCGCTTGAAGGAGCAAACGCCCCCAGAGCTGGAGAGAGATCAGGTAGGCGGGTACGAGCAAAAAGAGTACCCAGGTTTTTAACAGATGACGTTCTTCCGGAGTCATTGCAAGTTGAACCGCCGGCCCGTTCGCGGGCATGGTTCGGCGGATCCAAACAGATACAAGCCAGAATGCGACCGGTGCAAGCGCCGCGATCCCGGCGGAAGGCGCGATGAGCGCGGGGAACACGATGCAGAGAAGGAGGAACGCGCCGGCATCCTTAAGAAATGATCCGAGCTTGGCCATCACACAGGTGTGCCCCTAGTTCCGACTGATCAGCCCCCGTGGAGAATCTGCAACCCTCGCGCGCATGTCATCACGCGCGATGTTGCTACCACCTCTTCACGCGCGTTCGAATAAAAATTGCTCGGACGAGAGCCAGCGTGAAGGGAAAGGAATGAGAAGCGCGCCCCAAGATTAAGTGCGCACCACCCCCGCCGCTTCCTTCAGCTTCCGCCCCTCCGCCTTCACCGCGTCGAACTCGGCGCGGGCGGCGCGGATCTCCTCCGGGGTCATGCGCTCGATGTTGCAATAGTCGAGCTTCCAGTCGGCATCGTCGCTCCAGCGCAGCGGCGACTGCACGGTGGTGCGCGGCGCGGGCGCGGATTCGAGCAGGCGCAGCGCCAGCTCCAGCGTGAGCGCCTGCGAGGCGGGGTCGTTCGGCTTGCCCGCCGCGTTGCCGAGCGGGAAGTCGGAGAAGAGAAAGCGCGGCACGCCCGCATGCTCGACGATGTCCTTGGCCGATCCCATGACAACGGTGGCGATCCCGTTCGCCTCAAGATGCCGCGCGGCGAGGCTCATGGTCTGGTGGCAGACCGGGCAGTTCGGGACCAGGATCGCCGCGTCGGCCGCGTCGGCCCGGCAGCCCGCGAGAAGTTCCGGCACGTCGATCTCGATCGTCACGCGATGGCTGCGGTTGGTCGGCATGCCGTGGAAGCGCGGCGCGAGCGCGCCGATGCGCCCCGCCGCCGCCGCCTGGCGCAGCGCCCGGAGGGGGAAATAGGTCCCTTGGTCCGCGCCGCTCGTGTGCTTTCGGTCGACCGCGACATGGCCGATGCGCAGGTCGGGATCGCGGTCGGTCGCGCCCGACTAGACGGCGAAGAACTTGACGGCCGCGTTATAGGCGGGCGGGTTCTGCTCGCCCTTGCCCGGCTGGAACGGAGCCGCCGTGGTGACGAGCGCCACCCGCGCCTCGGCCAGCCGCTTGCGCAAGGGCTCGAACGGGACCTCCGCGTAATGCGCCCAT
>JAREAF010000609.1 GCA_029240475.1 Rhodospirillales bacterium
GTGCTGGCGATGTGAGCATGAGAGCACGGCGAGTGTGGCTTAGGGCGAAGCTTTTGCTAGGCTGACGCGCTGCTTTATGAATGAACACCAGCCGCTGTTGCGACGACCGCTTGAATCCGGGAGAGACGCCACGCACTCTGTGAGTAACCGCTCGGCGAGAGGCGCCGATCAGGCGGCCTGAGCGACGCTTACGGGCCACCAGTTCCAGGGAAGCAGGTCGGCGAGGCGGCGAGCGGGGTGATCAGCGATGCGTCCGATCACGTCGCGAAGGTAGGCTTCCGGGTCCGCCCCATTGAGCTTTGCGGTCTCAATCAAGGTGTAGAGGGTAGCGGCGCGCTCGGCGCCCCGATCGGATCCGGCGAACAGGTAGTTCTTGCGCCCGATCGCCACGCCGCGAAGGGCTCGCTCGGCGGGGTTGTTGTCGAGTGCGAGACGACCATCGTCGAAGGCGCGCGTCAGCGCCGTCCATCGCCCCAGCATATACCGGAAGGCGGCTGCGAGCTCGGAACCCTTCGAGAGCTGCGGCAAGACGGATTGAGCCCAGGTGTGAAGCGCATCGGCGATCGGCATCGAACTCGCCTGCCGTTCTCGTCTGCGCTCATCGGGCGGCTTGCCATGGATTGCCCGCTCGACGTCGTAGAGTGCTCCGATCCGTTCCAGCGCCTCGTGAGCAACCGGTGACCCCGTCGCGGCATGCACGTCGAAGAACTTGCGCCGTGTGTGAGCCCAGCAGGCCGCCTCGACGATGCGGCCGGTGTCGTACAGACTGTTGAAGCCCGCATAGCCATCGGCCTGCAGCACGCCCGAGAAGCCCGCCAGATGCGCCACCGGCCGCTCGCCCTTGCGATCCGGCGAGGCAAAGAACACGGCCGCCGGAGGGCGCTTCCCATCGTACGGCCGCTCGTCGCGGACGTAGGTCCACAGGCGCCCCGTCCGGGTCTTGCCCGTTCCAGGCGCGAGCACCGGGACAGGCGTATCGTCCCCGTGCAGCACCGCCGAGCCTTCGATCACGTCCCGCCGCAAAAGCGTGACCAGTGGCATCAGTGCAGCTGCAGTCGCGCCGACCCAGCCGGACAGGGTCGACGTCTCGAGCTGCACGCCCTCGCGCGCATAGATCTCCGCCTGACGATAGAGAGGGAGATGGTCGTCGAACTTCGCCACAACGATGTGGGCGAGCAGGCCAGGCCCGGCGCGCCCGCGAGCAATCGCATGGTGGGGCGCAGGCGCCTGCACAACACTCTGGCAGGCGCGGCACGAGAACGCCTCGCGGACGTGGCGCAGGACTTTGAAGCGGCCAGGCACGTAGTCGAGCGTCTCCGTCACGTCCGACCCGATCCGGCGTAGCATCCCGCCACAATCGGGGCACGCGCACGGACCGGGGTGGATCACCTCCTCGCGCGGCAAGTGCTCAGGCAGAGGCCGCCGAGCCGGCTTTGCCGCGGCGCTCTCAATCGCTTCGGCCACCACTGGTGCAGCCGCTAGGCTCTCGGCCTCGTCGCTCTCCAGCGTCTCAATCGCCAGCTCCAGCTGATCGATGCGCCCGCTCAGCCGCTCGGAAGAGATCCCGAACTGCGCGCGCTTGAGACGGGCCAGCTCGAAGCGCAGCTTCTCGATCACAGTGCTGGCGTGAATCGCATCCTGCGCCATGCCGGCGATGATGCGCTTCAGCGCGTCAACGTCATCGGGCAGGGAGGCGGGATCGACGACCACGCAAACAGCTTAGATTGCGACTCACTGCGTCGCCATGCTCGCCGTGGCGATAAGCCCCCACGTGAGTCAGAGTGCCGCACTCATCCCGCGATCAGCGGACGGTCCGTGCGCACGGGCGCGCGCCAGTCGATCCCTTCCAATAACATCGACAGCTGCGCCGGGCTTAACGCCGCGGCCGCACCGGTCGCGGCTGCCGGCCAGACGAAGCGTCCCCTCTCGAGCCGCTTGGCAAAAAGGCACAGCCCCTGACCGTCCCACCACAGGATTTTGACAAGCCGCCCCTGGCGGCCCCGGAACACGAACGCCTGGCCCGAGAACGGATCGCGCGCAAGGTGAGCCTGCACGAGCATCGCCAGGCCGTCGAAGCCTTTGCGCATGTCGGTCCAGCCCGTCGCCAGCCACACGCGCGCTCCGGTCGGGACCGGGATCACCGCTGCGCCAGAGCCTCGACGACGCCGCGCAGCACCGCGCTGTCCACCGCGCCTTCCGCACGCACGCGGTCCCCTCCCGCGAGTTCAATCTCGATCACCCCCGCTGCAGATCCGCCCGGCAACGGCGCAGTCACCGGCCCGGGCAGCGCCAGCGGCACAAACGTCGGCTTACGGGGACCAACCGCATCCTCGACCTCTCGTCGCCACCGGAACAGCAGGCTCGGATGCAGCCCGTGTCTGCGCGCCACCGCCGACACTGAGGTCGGAGCCGCGCGCGCCTCCGCCAGGATCGCGAGCTTCTCCTCGCACGACCACGAACGCCGCGTCCCGGCAATCACTTCATGGGTCGAGTTCGCCATAGGTCCAGACATAGTGCGGATATAGCTCCAACCAGGACCAACTGTATCGATCGCTGGCCTCACCCCCACAAGGCGCCAGTCACCGAGCGGTTACCTTTCGCCCGACGAAGGATGGCGCGGACAAGCCTTCTCGCTTCGCGAAGCTCGGCTGTGTGTTCGCCCGTCTTGTAGTTTCCGTTTGCCTTGCCCTTTG
>JAREAF010000610.1 GCA_029240475.1 Rhodospirillales bacterium
CGTTGATGAGCCACAAGGGCAGCCTCGACCAAGCCACCGTGTTGGAGATCGCCGAGGATGTGGAGATCGACATCGAGAAGCTGAAGGCGGATATGAATGCGCCTGAGGTCGATGTACTGATCCGCCGCCACCACGAGCTGGCGGACAGGCTGGGCGTGACCGGCACGCCCGCCTTCGTCATCGGCGAGGAGCTGGTGCCCGGCGCCATCGATGCCGAGACCATGAAGGCCAAGATCAAGCAGGCGCGGCAGAGCTGAAGAGGAATCCCGCATGAAGTTCGAAGAGTCGGTTTAGTCGGTCCACACGCCTCTGGACGGGATCGAGATCAGCACGGACCCGGACCGGATCGACACCGACCTGGTCCATGATTTCCTCAGCCGCCAGAGCGACTGGGCGGCCGGCATTCCGCGGGGCACGCTCGAGCGCTCGATCCACAACTCGCTCGTGTTCGGCGCCTATACGCCGGACGGCCGGCAGGTGGGGTTCGTCCGCGCCGTGACCGACTACGCCACCTTCGCCCATGTCATGGATTTGTTCGTGCTGCCGGAGTGGCGTCGGCAGGGCCTCGGCAAGCGTCTGGCCGAGGCGATCCTGACGCATCCGAAGCTTCAGGGGCTCAGGCGGTGGTCCTTGGCCACGCGCGACCGTCACGCCTTCTATGCCCGGTACGGTTTCGCCGCCTTGGCCGAGCCGGAGCTGTTCATGGAGCTTTGCCCGCAGCGCCCCGCGCCGACGCGCAGCCAGGCTTAGCCGGTCATTGCCTCGCATCGCCCTCGCGGCTATAACCGGCCGGAACCCGGGGGAGCGCCGCTGATTCGGCGCGAGTGGGTGCGAGGCTGTGGCACAGGCGCCGATCATCTACGTCCTGAACGGACCGAACCTCAATCTCCTGGGCACGCGCGAGCCGGAAGTCTATGGCCGCGACACCCTGGCCGATATCGAGGCCGCCTGCCGCAGCCATGCCAAGCGGCGGGGCTTGGCGATCGATTTCCGGCAGTCGAACCATGAAGGCGAGCTGGTCGATTGGGTCCAGGAGGCGCGCACCCGCGCCGCGGGCCTGATCGTCAACGCCGCCGGCTACACCACCAGCTCGGTGGCGCTGCTCGATGCGCTGCTCGCATCGGGGCTGCCGGTCATCGAGGTGCATCTCTCCAACATCTTCCGCCGCGAATCCTTCCGCCAGCACTCGCTGATCTCGCTGGCCGCCAAGGGCGTGATCTGCGGGCTCGGCGCGACCGGGTACCTGATCGCGCTGGATGCGTTCGCGCGCCTGCTGCAAACCGAAAAAGAGGCCTGATGCCCAAGCTCGAGATCGACGAGGCGCTGGTGCGCAAACTGGCCGTGCTCCTGGAGGAGACCGGCCTGACCGAGCTCGAGTTCGAGGCCGGGCAGCAGCGCATCCGGGTGACTCGAGGGGGGACGGTCGCGGCGATGGTGAATTCCACCCCCGCCTCGATGGCGCCGGCGGCCGCGCCGGTCCCCGCCGCCGCTCCCGGCTCCGAATCTCCGCCGCAGAACGCCGTGCTCTCGCCCATGGTGGGCACCGCCTATCTCGCGGCTGAACCGGGAGCGGCTCCGTTCGTGAGCGCCGGCTCCAAGGTCGCCAAGGGCGACACGCTGCTCATCATCGAGGCGATGAAGGTGATGAACCCGCTGCCTGCCCCGCGCGCCGGGACGGTGTCGCAGGTCATGGTCTCCGACGGGATGCCGGTGGAGTTCGGCCAGCCGCTCCTGGTCATCGACTAGCCCCGGAACAGCCGGGAGCCGAGGCAGGCCCATGTTCGAAAAGGTGCTCATCGCGAACCGGGGCGAGATCGCCCTCAGGATCCATCGCGCCTGCCGCGAGATGGGCATCCGCACGGTCGCGGTCCATTCGACGGCCGATGCCGACGCGATGCATGTGCGCCTGGCCGATGAGAGCGTCTGCATCGGGCCCGCGCCCTCGCGCGAGAGCTACCTCAACATCCCGGCGATCCTGTCTGCGGCGGCGATCACCGGGGCCGACGCGATCCATCCAGGGATCGGCTTCCTGTCGGAGAACGAGAAGTTCGCCGCGATGGTCGAGGAGCACGGCTTCGTCTTCATCGGCCCCGCGCCCGAGCATATCGCCGTGATGGGCGACAAGGTGCGGGCGAAGGACACGGCCAAATCGCTCGGCATCCCCGTGGTGCCGGGCTCGGAGGGGGCGGTGACCGACGCCGAGGCCCCGTCCGTCGGCGCCAAGGTCGGCTTTCCCGTCCTGGTCAAGGCGGCGGCCGGCGGCGGCGGCAAGGGCATGAAGGTCGCCAACTCCGCGCCCGAGCTGCCGCAGGCGGTGAGCTTGGCGCGCAAGGAGGCCAAGGCGAATTTCGGCGACGATGCCGTCTACCTGGAGAAGTACCTCTCGCACCCGCGCCATATCGAAATCCAGATCCTCGCCGACGGGCACGGCAATGTGGTGCATCTGGGCGAGCGCGACTGCTCGCTGCAGCGCCGCCACCAAAAGGTGCTCGAGGAGGCGCCCTCCCCCGCGCTCAACGCCAATCAACGGGCCGAGGTTGGCCGGATGGCCGCGAACGCGATGCGCAAGCTCGGCTACCGCAGCGCCGGCACCATCGAGTTCCTGTTCCAGGACGGCGCCTTCTACTTCATCGAGATGAACACGCGCCTGCAGGTCGAGCATCCGGTGACCGAGATGATCACCGGCATCGAC
>JAREAF010000096.1 GCA_029240475.1 Rhodospirillales bacterium
CTCTTGGAGCACCCGGTTCACATGGACGGTCGAGAGACCCAGCGTATCGCCGAGCTCCGCCTGGGTGATCGGAAGCTGGACCGTTTCGCCTTCGGCACGGCCGACGGCCTTGAGGCGCAGATAAAGCTCGCAGATGAGATGCGCCATATGGGCAGTCGCCGAGAGGCGCCCCATGGCGGTGAGCCATTCCCGGTGGATGGCGCCGTCGATCAGCGTGTTGAGCCAGAGCATCCGGGTGAGGTGCGGATACTCGTCGGTGATCTTCTCCAGCGTCGCATGCGGAACGGCCGCGATGCGGCAGGTGGTGAGCGCCAGGACGCCATGGTCCATCGTCTTCAGGAGGAAGCTGTGCAGGTCAAGGAAGTCACCGGCCACATGGAGCGCGGAGATCTGCCGCCGGCCGTTGGACACGATCTTGTAGCGGGCGGCAAAGCCGTCCAGGAGCAGGGAGCTCTCGTTCGGTCGGTCACCCTCCCGCACGATGTCCTCATCGGCCTCGACCACCCGAACGCGTGAGATCGCGTTCTCCAGCGCCCTCTTCTCCTCGTCGGAGAGGTGGTCGCGCTGTTCCAGCTTGAGAATCAGGGGGTTGGTCATACGGGTCATGCTTGAGGAGAGGAGCAGCCCTGTTCTTGGCCAAACTCCGTTCTTAGCTGCACTCACATATGTTTATGCTCAAGATGGTTTTCGGTTGCGCGGTTGCGCCGCCCACATCTTCACATTTGGGAGAGAATTGCGTGCCGATCGGGGCGACAGAACGAAGTCGCAAAGCTTCCCACTTGCCGGCGTCAGGCCAGAAGGGCCTGGATCGCCAAGGCGGGAGCCTTTTCGCCGTAGGGTTTGGCGATGAAGACAGCATCATTGGGTAGGGATTCACTCTCCGGCGCCAGATGAGCGGAGGTGATGATGATCTGGATGTGAGGCCATCGATGGCGGACGAGGGCGGCGAGTTGGAGCCCGTCCATGACACCTGGCATCTTCACGTCGGTGAACAGGACTTGGATGTCGCCTCGGTGCAGGAGGATTTCCTGCGCCGCCTGGGCATTGGAAGCCTCGATCACCTCGAAGCCGGCATCCATGAGCGTATCGGCCGTTGCCATTCGGACGAGGAACTCATCTTCCACGAGAAGCACTACAGGTCGATAAGGGGTAGAAGAGCCGTTCATCGGGGGAGGAGTTCTCGCGTCGGATAAAAGGAGGTCGGATATGCGGACCGACTCACGCGGTTCATCCGAATTAACCTATGTTATCGTAACGTTGGAGCAAGAGCGAACCCGCGTTAGACTTCACTTTTCCAAAAAACTCTCCGTTTCACTGTGCGGATTTCACTCACAGCATGCTGGGCAGCACGCGATCCGGCGGCTTGTGGCCGTCCACGAAGGCGCGGATGTTGACGATCACCTTCTCGCCCATGGCGACGCGGCCCTCATGCGTGGCCGAGCCCATATGGGGCAGGAGTACCACCTTGCCTTGACGCGCAAGCCGCACGAGGCGCGGATTGACCGCGGGCTCCTCCTCGAACACGTCGAGGCCCGCGCCCGCGATGGCACCCGCTTCGATGAGCTTGGTCAGCGCCCCTTCGTCGATGATCTCGCCGCGGGCGGTGTTCACCAGGATCGCGTCGGGCTTCATGAGCTTCAGGCGCCGCGCTGAGAGCAGGTGATAGGTGGCGGGCGTGTGCGGGCAGTTCACGGACACGATGTCCATGCGGGCCAGCATCTGGTCGAGGGATTCCCAATAGGTCGCCTCGAGTTCCGCCTCGATCTTCGGCGGTACGTGGCGGCGGTTGTGGTAGTGGATCGACAGCCCGAAGGCCTTGGCGCGGCGGGCCAGCGCCTGGCCGATGCGGCCCATGCCGACGATGCCGAGGCGTTTTCCCGTGATGCGCCGCCCCAGCATCCAGGTAGGCGACCAGCCGGCCCATTCGCCATCGGGGATCACGCGGGCTCCCTCCGGAAGGCGTCGGGCCACTGCCAGGATCAGCGCCATGGTCATGTCCGCCGTGTCCTCGGTCAGGACGCCCGGCGTGTTGGTGATGATGATGCCGCGCTGGCGCGCGGTCTTGAGGTCGATATGGTCGACGCCCGTGCCGAAGGAGGCGATCAGTTTCAGCCTGGGCCCCGCCTGGCTCAGCACGCCCGCATCGATCCGGTCGGTGACCGTCGGCACAAGCACGTCGGCCTGCTTGACCGCCTCGATCAGCTCGGCTTGCGAGAGCGGCGTGTCGGCCAGATTGAGCCGGGTGTCGAACAGCTCCATCATCCGCGTCTCGATGGCGTCGGGCAGCTTGCGCGTGACGATGACGAGCGGCTTCTGAGGCGGCATGGCGTTCGGAAGACCCCTGGGATTGCCAGGGGCAGCCATAGCAAGCGCCGCGATGGCCTGTCCAGCCACCTTCGGGGAGGGTCGGCGCTCCCCGAAGCTCCTAAAATCCGCGCGGCCTTGCTATTCTCCCGCGCAATAGCCGAGCAGCCGAAGGACGTCTCTTGCGCAGCGTCATCAGGGGTGCGGCGCTCGCCGCAATGATCGTGCTCTTCCCGGCCGCGGCATCGGCGGTCGAGGAGCCGCGCAAGCCTCCCTATTTCGTGTCGCTGGGCGCCAGCGAGGTGAATCTGCGCACCGGCCCCGGCGTGCGCTATCCGATCGATTGGGTCTACCGCCGCCGCGCACTGCCCGTGGAGGTGATCGGAATTTTCGATCACTGGCGGCAGATCCGCGACTGGCAGGGCACCGAGGGCTGGGTCCACCAGAACATGCTCTCTCAGCGCCGCACCGTGATCGTCACCGGCGGGCAGCGCCTGCTGCGCCGCGAGCCCGGTGCGGAATCCTCGGCCGTCGCGGCGGTCGAGCCGGGGGTGGTCGGCAGGCTCCGCTCCTGCTCGGGCGAGTGGTGCGAGGTCGAGATCGGCGGCCAGAAGGGCTGGCTCGCCCGTCAGGAATTCTGGGGCACCTACCCGTCCGAAGCGGTCGAATAAGCGCCCTTCACGCCCCGACCAGCACCCGGCCCGCCGGCGCGCCGTAGGGCTCGGCCACTCGTCCGACCGCGAAATCCAGCACCTCGTCCGAGAGGATCTTGATCTCGCGCGCCGCGTCGAGGCACCAGGGCTCGTCCTGCATCGCCCAATCGGCGACGCTGGCGCCGACGGCGAGCGTCGCGGCATAGGCGGTGCGGTTGCCGAGGCGCGCCAAGGCGATCGGGCAGTGCAGTCGCGCAAGCTCGGCCAGGACCTCGTTCGTGAGGCGCGCGCGCGCCGGAACGCGGGTCAGCACGATGAGCGGCCGGCTCCGCTCGCGCCGGATCTCGTCCAGCACGGGCTTCGTCGCCCAGAGATCGAGCGGGCTGGGCTGCACCGGCACGAGCACGGCCGAGGAGAAGCGCAGCGACGGCCGCGCGTCAGGACCGGCGCTGGGTGGCGTGTCCACCAGGATCACGTCGCTGGTGCGCGAGAGCCGGTCCAGCTCGCTGCGCACCCGCCACCCGGTCGCGGCGCCGTAGGCCAGCGGCTGGGCGCGCCGGCCGAGCGCCGCCTGCCTTTGCCGGTGCCACGTACCCAGGCTCGCCTGAGGATCGGTGTCGAGAATGGCGACCCGTTGCCCCGCTTCGGCCCAGGTCACGGCAAGGTGGGCGACGAGTGTCGTCTTGCCCGCACCGCCTTTGTGCTGGGCGACGGTCATGATCTGCGCAGCCATGTCGCGAATTCCCCCTCGGGTTCGGCGGCTCCAAACCGGCAGAGGCCCTCCCCCTTGAGGGCTTCGTCCGTGGCGGCCTTCGAGAACCCGGGCGAGGCCAGGAACCAGAGGCCGCGCGAGGAGTCGCATTACGTCACACCTTGGGGGTCCCGCTTATCACTTCCTGCGGGATTGTGAAAGTTTATGATGATTGCCTGTTGAATTGGAGCAAAGAAAGAAGCCGCCGGTCCGAGCCGCAGGCGTCAGCGGGTGTCGCGTGGCTGAACCCGCGCGGGGCTCTCCGACTTCTTGGTCGCGCCGGAAGGCTTCTTCTCTCCACCATCGGTCGCGCCGCGGAGACGCTCGAGGAGGTTGCCGATGAATCCGGCCCCGTCCTCGATGATGCTGGCGACCGCCGACTCCTCCGCCCCGCCGCCAGGCAGCGGACGCGGCGGCACGCCTTCGAGCGCCTTCGCCATCACGGAGCGCCAGATCACCGCGGGCAGGCTGCCGCCGGTGACCTTGTCCATCGGCTTGCCGTCGTCATTGCCGACCCACACCCCGGTGACGAGCTCGGCGGTGAAGCCCATGAACCAGGCGTCGCGGAACTCCTGGCTGGTGCCGGTCTTGCCCGCCGCCGGGCGGCCGATATCTGCGGACTTGCCGGTGCCCCAGCCGATCACCGCGCTCATCAGGTCGGTCATCTCCTCGACCCGGCGCGGATCGACCACGCGGTCCGGACCGTCGCCCGCGCGCCGGAACAGCACGACTCCGGCCGAATCGCGGATCTCCTCGATGCCGTGGTTCCAGACGCCGCGCCCCTCATTGGCGAAGACGGCATAAGCGGAGGTCAGCTCGATCAGGTTCACCTCGCTCGAGCCGAGCGAAAGCGCCGGATCGGGATTGAGCTCGGCGGTGATGCCGAGCCGCTGAGCCGCATTCTCGACCGCCCTGCCGCCGGTATTCAAATAGAGCTGGACGGCCACGCTGTTCAGCGAGCGGGCGAAGGCCTCGCGCAACGTGACCTCGCCATAGAACCTGTCCTGGTAGTTGGCGGGCCGCCACTTCTTCACCTGGATCGGCCCGTCCACCATCTTGTCGTCCGGATCCATGCCCGCTTCGAGCGCGGCCAGGAAGACGAAGAGCTTGAAGGCCGAGCCCGGCTGCCTGAGCGCCTGCGTCGCGCGGTTGAACTCGCTCTCCCGGTAGTCGCGCCCGCCGACCATCGCCCGCACCGCCCCATCGGGCGTCATCATCACCAGCGCCGCCTGGCTCGCGCCGCGCTTGGGCCCCAACTCGGCGACGATGCGCTTGAGCTCCGCTTCCGCCATGCGCTGGAGCTTGAGATCGATCGTCGTGACCACGACGAGGTCGCGCTCGGAGCTGCCGACATAGCTCGACACCTGGTCATAGACCCAGTCGGCGAAGTAGCGCCCCGTCCAGTCCGCCGCCGCGGTGCGTCCGACCTCCGCATCGCTCGCGAGCGCGGCGATCACCTGGTCGGTCTTCAGATAGCCCGCCTCCACCATGCTGTTGAGCACGATGGTGGCGCGGCTGCGCGCGGCCTCCGGATCGGTCGTGGGATTGTAGCGCGAGGGCGCCTTGAGCAGGCCCGCCAGCATCGCCGCCTCGAACAGCGTCACCTCCTCGGCCTGCTTGCCGAAATATTTGCGCGCCGCGGCGTCCACCCCATAGGCGCCGGCGCCGAGATAGACCCGGTTCAGGTAGAGCGTGAGGATCTGGTCCTTCGTGTAGGTGCGCTCCAGCCACAGCGCGAGCAGCACCTCCTGGATCTTGCGCTTCAGCGTCCGCTCGGGCGTGAGGAAGAGGTTCTTGGCGAGCTGCTGGGTGATGGTCGAGCCGCCCTGCACGAACTTGCCGGTGCGGATATTGACCCAGATGGCGCGCACGACCCCGAGCGGGTCGATGCCGAAATGCGAGTAGAAGCGGCGGTCCTCGATCGCCATCACCGCGCGCGGCAGATAGGCCGGGAGCACGTCGAGCCCGAGATTGGTGCCGTAGAGATCGCCGTAGGTGGCGAGGATCTGCCCGTCGGCCGTGACCAGCGTCACCGCGGGCCGGCGCGTAATCTCGTGGAGCCGGCTGGTGTCGGGCAGGTCGCGCGCGTACCAGAGCACCACCCCGGCGCCGATGAAGGCGAGCCAGATGAAGACCACCAGGCTCCAACGCGCGAGAAACAGCCAGGCCGAGCGCCGCCGCGGGCGGCCCCTGCCCTCCTGCCGGCTCTTAGGCTTGCGAGCCATACCCGGTCGGCTGCCCTCTAGACGTCGAGATTGGCGACGGAGAGGGCGTTCGACTGGATGAAGTCGCGGCGCGGCTCGACCAGGTCGCCCATCAGGGTGGAGAACACCTCCTCGGCCTCGTCGGCATGGCTGACGCGGACCTGGAGGAGGCTGCGCGCATTGGGGTCCAGCGTCGTCTCCCAGAGCTGCTCCGGATTCATCTCGCCGAGGCCCTTGTAGCGGTTGACGGCAACACCCTTGCGGCCGAGCTCCATCACCGCCTCGATCAGCCCCACAGGCCCGGTCACCGCGAAGTCGGCCTCGCCGACCTTGAGCTTGGCGTGCTTGGCATAGGTGGTCTGCAGCTCCGCCGCCATGGCATCCAGCCGGTGCGCCTCGCCGCTCTTGATGAGCGCCAGATCGATCGCATGCCGGTCGGTCACCCCGGAGAGCGTGCGCGTGAAGGCGAGCCCGCCATCGGCCGTGACGCGCCCGCTCCAGCCGCGCTCCTCGGGCTTGGCGAGGAGGTCCAGGCGGCGCGCGATATAGTCCGCCGCCGCCGTGGCGCGCTGCTCGTCGCTCAAGACCGCGGGGTTGAGCGCGCCGGCGATCGCCGCCTGCTCGACCACCGCCATCGAGCCCACCTTGCGCACCAAGGGACGCATGGAGTTCTTGGCCTGGCTGGCGCGCTCGACCAGCCGCCGAAGCTCCGGTCCCGCGATCTGCGCGCCATCGCCCAGCTCCAGCACCGCCTCGTCGAGGCCTGAGGTGACGAGATAGGCTTCCAGCGCCCGGTCGTCCTTCAGATAGACTTCGGAGTTGCCGCGCTTGGCCCGGTAGAGCGGCGGCTGCGCGATGAAGAGATAGCCCTTCTCGATCAGCGCCGGCATCTGCCGATAGAAGAATGTCAGAAGCAAGGTGCGGATGTGGCTGCCGTCCACGTCCGCGTCCGTCATGATGATGATCTTGTGGTAGCGGGCCTTGGAGACGTCGAACTCCTCCGGGCCGATGCCGGTGCCGAGCGCGGCGATCAGCGTGCCGATCTCGGCCGAGCTCAGCATCTTGTCGAAGCGCGCCCGCTCGACATTGAGGATCTTGCCGCGGAGCGGGAGGATCGCCTGGAACTTCCGGTCGCGCCCCTGCTTGGCCGAGCCGCCGGCCGAATCGCCCTCGACCAGGAAGAGCTCGGAGAGGGCGGGATCGCGCTCCTGGCAGT
Source organism: Rhodospirillales bacterium (assembly GCA_029240475.1). Taxonomy (GTDB): domain Bacteria; phylum Pseudomonadota; class Alphaproteobacteria; order JAREAF01; family JAREAF01; genus JAREAF01. Next base: position 7,129 of record JAREAF010000096.1, read on the forward strand.
CGGCGAGCTTGCCGGGCAGCGAAGCCATGTCGAGCGCACCCTTGCGGCGGGTCAGCTCGCGCGCCTTGCGCGCCGCCTCGCGCGCGGCGGCCGCCTCGACCACCTTGGCGACGATGCGCTTGGCCTCGGCCGGGTGCTCCTCGAACCAGGAGCCGAGCTTCTCGTTAACCACCGATTCCACGATCGGCCGGACCTCGGAGGAGACCAGCTTGTCCTTGGTCTGCGAGGAGAATTTCGGGTCGGGCACCTTCACCGACAGAACGCAGGTCAGCCCCTCGCGCGCATCGTCGCCGGTGATCTGCACCTTCTCCTTCTTCGCGAGGCCGCTTTCCATGGAATAGGCATTGATCTGCCGCGTCAGGGCGCCGCGGAAGCCGGCCAGGTGCGTGCCGCCGTCGCGCTGTGGGATGTTGTTGGTGAAGCACAGCATCGTCTCGTGATAGCTGTCGGTCCACTGCATCGCCACCTCGACGGTGACGCCATCGCGCTCGCCGGCGATGAGGATTGGCGGATCGATGAGCGCGGTCTTGCTGCGGTCGAGATAGCGCACGAAGGCTTCGAGCCCGCCCTCGTAGTAGAGCTCGGTCTGCTTTTCCTCGACCCCGCGCGCGTCGGTGAGGATCAGGCGCACGCCCGAATTCAGGAAGGCCAGCTCGCGCAACCGATGCTCGAGCGTGGCATAGTCGAACTCCGTCTTGGTGAAGGTCTCCTTCGACGGCAGGAAGGTGATCTCGGTGCCCCGGCGCCCGTTCGCCTCGCCGACCACGGCCAGCGGCGCTTCCGGATCGCCATGGCGGAAGCGCATGGACCATTCCTTGCCCTCGCGCCAGATCCTGAGGTCGAGACGCTCGGAGAGCGCATTCACGACCGAAACGCCGACCCCGTGCAGCCCGCCCGAGACCTTGTAGGAGTTCTGGTTGAACTTACCGCCGGCATGCAGCTGGGTCATGATGACCTCCGCCGCCGACACGCCTTCCTCGGCATGGATGTCGACCGGGATGCCACGCCCGTTGTCGCGCACCGTGACCGAGCCGTCGCCGTTCAAGGTCACATCGATGCGGTCGCAATGGCCGGCGAGCGATTCGTCGATCGAATTGTCGACGACCTCGTAGACCATATGATGCAGGCCCGAGCCGTCGTCGGTGTCGCCGATATACATGCCCGGCCGCTTGCGTACGGCATCGAGCCCGCGCAGCACGGTGATGGCCGAGGCGTCGTACGCCGAGACCACGGCGGAGGGCCCCGCGGCGCCGGTTTCGGTTTCTGGAGTCTGTTGGGTCATCCGTTGCGTCACCTGACGGATCCGGCCGAAATGGCCGCATCCTTGATTCGGAAGAATTGCGCCGCCGGCCCGAGCGGCCGGAACAGAGCCTCGTCGGTGCCCGTCATCCAAGCCTGCGCGCCCAGCGCGAGCAGCGCCTCCAGCAGGTGCCCCCGACGCTCCTCGTCCAGATGCGCAACCACCTCGTCGAGAAGCAGCACCGGCGCCGAGCCGCGCTCGGCGGCCATGAGGCGCGCATGGGCGAGCACCAGCGC
>JAREAF010000611.1 GCA_029240475.1 Rhodospirillales bacterium
GTCGCGATGGCGCTGATATCGCCCGCGCGCAGGTCGAGCCGCGCGAGGAGCGCGTATTTCAGCTCGTAATCCTCGATCGCGAAGACGGGCGCGGGCACCACATATTTGGCCCGGAGCGCGCGCGGCATGGTCTCGTAGATCAGCCCCGTCACCGCCCCGGCCGGCGTTCCGTCCGGGAGCCGCTCCTCGCAGCGCGGGCCGCCGATGCCGAGAACCTTGCCGCGGAACGCGTCGAGCTCGGCATGCTGCACATACGCCATGATGCGCTGGGCGCGCTTCAGCTGGCTGAGGACCGCCGCCGTCACCGGCACGTATTTGGGCGCCCCCGTGGTGCCGCTGGTGCGCGCATACATGAGCGGGCGGGTCTGGCTGACCACCGGACGGGCGCTCGCGATCTGACGCAAGACAGGGACGCGCAGCGCCTCGTAATCCGAAATCGGCACGCTCGCACGGAAGGCATCGACTCCCTCAACGGAGGACAGTCCATGCATCCTGCCGATATCGGTGCCGCTGCAGGCCCTGAGCACGCCTGCGAGCGCCCGCGCCTGCGCGTCCTGCGGATTGTCCGCCGCGCGCAGCAGTCGGTCGCGCGCGCGCCGCCCCAGCGTCGCCAAGGAGGCGCGGAGGCCCATGCCGGCGATGAGCGACGCGATCCGCATCTTAGGGCCGGACCTGCCTAAGGAATGGGGCGGCGAGCTGGCGCCAGAAGCCGCGCGGATAGCTTCGGGTCAGCAGCCCCAGCTCGCGCACGCTCCTGTCGCGCGGGCGGCAATAGGTGCCCAGCAGCAGGTCCCAGACGACGAAGCTGTGCGCGTAGTTCGCATTGGATTCGGCGATGGCGCGCGAGTGGTGCCAGCGATGCACCTCCGGGCCGCTGACCAGGTAATTGAACCAGCCCAGCCGGACATCGCAGTTGGAATGCTGGAGCAGCCCGCTCATGGCGTAGAAGACGAAATAGTAGGCGAGCAGCTCCGGCCCGGCGCCCGCCAGGATGAAGGGCGCGCTGTCGCACAGGAACTGCAGCGCCTTCTCCGCGGGATGAAAGCGGAAGACGTTGGTGGTGTAGAGCTTCTCCGGCGCATGATGCACCGCGTGCAGGCGCCACAGGCCAGGCCAGGTGTGCGCGGCCCGGTGCAGCCAGTAGCGGAAGAAGTCGCCGACCGCCACCTTGAGCAGGAGCTGCGCCCAGATCGGCCAGTGGCCCGGCCACAGGGCGAGCGTCAACCCCGCTCCGCTCAGCCAGGCTTGAGCAGCCAGCACCGTGAGCCAGCCGAGACCCAACGGCAGCAGGATCTGCACGGTGACCAGATAGAGGCCATCCACCCGGAAATCCCCGGGATCGGGCCGCCACTCGCGGCGGTACGGGATCAGCCGCTCCGCCATCAGGATGGCGGGCCCGCCGACGGCGACCGTCAGATAGGGAGCCCAGGCGAGCGCGGCGCCGCTTTCGAGCAAGGCCCACAACAGCAGGATCGGCCCGAGCAGCAGGGCCGGGTAGAGAGCGCCTCGCGTGAAAGAAGCATAGGCGCCCTCCGCCCGGCTCGCGCCCGGCCCCACCCCCAAGCCCGCTCCACCCGGCGCGCTCTCCGGGACCGCGACTTTCGCCTCCAAGACCCCTCCCCCTCTAGCCCTTGCGGGCCGCCCCGCGGAAATGGAAGTCGCCCAACACCAGGACCACCGCGGCCAGGACCATGTGGAAGAGCGACGGCAATTTGGCTTGGAAGAATGGCAGCTCGAAGAGGTTTGCGACGCCTGCCGCAAGGCGGAGCGCGGCGCCCGCCATATACACGCCGCCCAACGCGAGCAGCACGACGCCAAGCCGCCGCTTGGGCGTGGCCCGCCCGGTCCAGATCCGCACGATCTGGTGCAGGATCAGCGACAGGATGACGATCTGCGAAGCCAGCAGGAGCCAGTAGGGCAGAAGCCCCGATTGCCACGCCGCGAACTCGGGGAGCAGCTGGGTCGGCCACAGCCACTGCACGCACTGAGCCGCCACGCGGCCGAAGAACAGCATTAGCAGCGCCGCCAAGGCGGCCGCATGGGCTTCATTCCATCGCGCCTGCAAGCGACCGTTCATCTCTCCCGACCGGAGCAGCCTAGTTTCCGCGTCATACCACCCATTGGTTGCTATTTTAGCAATTCCTCCTTTTGCTTTAACCTCCCATGGGCATCTTTCGACGTTGGTTGCCCATTGGAGCTGGACAGGTAGATCGGCCATGGCGGGAAAAACCACGCTGCTGCTGCTGGGCGCGGGCAAGATCGGCGGGGCGATCGTCGAATACCTGGCCGGCAGCGGCGACTATCTCGTGACCGTGGCCGATCAGGACGAGGCGGCCCTCGCCATGATGCGCCGCGAGGATACCGGCCGGATGGTGGTGGACGTGACCGACCGCGCCGCGCTGGCCAAGGCTGTCGCCGGCATGGACATGGTCCTCAGCGCCCTGCCCTTTTACCTGAACGTCGCGGTTGCGGAAGCCGCGCGCGCGGCGGGGGCGCATTACTTCGATCTGACCGAGGATGTGGAGACCACGCGCGCCGTCAAGCGCATCGCCGAGGCGGCGGACACGGCCTTTGTGCCCCAGTGCGGCCTCGCGCCCGGCTTCATCTCGATCGTCGCCTACGATCTCGCGCGCAGCTTCGAGAGCCTGCGCACGGTGCATATGCGGGTCGGCGCGCTGCCGCAGTTCCCG
>JAREAF010000612.1 GCA_029240475.1 Rhodospirillales bacterium
ACGGTGAAGAAGTTGCCGAGCGATTTCGACATCTTCTCGCCCTCGACGACGAGGAAGCCGTTATGCATCCAGGTGCGCACGAAAGGCTGGCCGTGCGCGCACTCGCTCTGCGCGATCTCGTTCTCATGGTGCGGGAAGATGAGGTCGAGCCCGCCGCCATGGATGTCGAAGGTCCGGCCGAGGAAGGCCTCGCTCATCGCCGAGCATTCGATGTGCCAGCCCGGCCGGCCGCGCCCCCAGGGGCTGTCCCAGCCGGGCTGCTCGGGCGTGCTCGGCTTCCACAGCACGAAGTCGGCGGGATCCTTCTTATAGGGGGCCACCTCGACGCGCGCGCCGGCGACCAGCTCCTCGCGGCTGTGTCCGGACAGCCGGCCGTAATTTTCCATCGAGGGCACGCTGAACAGCACATGCCCGTCGGCGACATAGGCGTGGCCCGTGCCGATCAGCGCCTGGATCAGCCGCTGCATGCCCTCGATATGCTCGGTCGCGCGCGGCTCGTGATCGGGCGGCAGCGCGTTCAGCGCCGCCATGTCCTCGCGGTAGGCCTGCTCGGTGCGCGCGGTCAGCGCCGAGATCGGCTCGCCGTTCTTCGCGGCGGCGGCGATGATCTTGTCCTCGATGTCGGTGATGTTGCGCACATAGGTCACCGACTTGAAGTGCAGCTTCAGGAGCCGGTAGAGCACGTCGAAGACGACGACGGGCCGCGCATTGCCGATATGCGCGAAGTCGTAGACGGTCGGCCCGCAGACATACATCCCGACATGGTCGGGCTTGAGCGGCTGGAACGCCTCCTTGCGTCGCGTCAGCGTGTTGTGCAGATAGATCGGCAAGGCCGGCCCCTCAGCTCTTAGCTCAGGCGGGCTCTCCGCGCAGCCGCGCCGCCGCCCGAGCATGGCCGATGAGGGGTAGCAAATTCCTTAGCTCCGGTCCATGCGAGCGCTGGGTCAGCGCCAGGCGCAACGGCTCGAACAGCGCCCGGCCCTTGCGTCCGGTTGCGCGCTTCAGGGCCTCGCTCCAGCGCGCCCAGGTCTCCCCATCCCACGGCTCCGGCGGCAGCAGAGCCACCGCCTGCTCCGCGAAGGCCGGGTCGGCCGGCGCCTGCGCGGGCAGAGTCCCATGGCAGACGCGGTGCCAATGCAGGAGCTCGGCGCTCTTGGGCCCGCTCAGCGCCTCCACATTCTCGCGGACCGCGTCCCAGAACTCCGGGCGCGCATTCGCGATCCCAAGCGCGGCCAGCCGCGGCGCGGCGCGCTCGAACGGCATGCGGTGCATGGTGGCGATGCTGAGGCGCTTCAGCTCCTCCGGATCGAACCGCGCCGGCGCGCGGGAATAGCGCGTGAGGTCGAAGCCGGTTGCGAGCTCGTCGAGGCTCTCGACCGGCTCCATCGGATCGCCAGTGCCGAGCCGCGCGAGATAGGCGGCGATGGCGAGCGGCTCGATGCCTTCCGTGCGCAAGCTCTCCAGGCTCAGCGAGCCGAGCCGTTTCGAGAGGCCATGTCCTTCGGCATCGACCAGCAGCGGCAGATGGGCGAAGACCGGCGGCTCGGCGCCGAGCGCGCGGAAGAGGGCGATCTGCACGGCGGTGTTGGTGATGTGGTCGGCGCCTCGGATCACATGGCTGATCTGGATTTCGATATCGTCGACAACCGATGTGAGGGTGTAGAGCGGCTGGCCGTCCGAGCGCAGCAGCACGGGATCGGAAAGCTCGCCGCCGGGGATGCGCTTGTCGCCCTGCACGAGGTCCGCCCAGGCCGCCTCCTCGTCCGGCAGCTTGAAGCGCCAATGCGGCCGCCGCCCCTCGCCTTCGAGCCGGGCGCGGTCGGCGGGCGTGAGCCTCAGCGCCGAGCGGTCGTAGCGCGGCGGCAGGCCGCGCCGACGCTGCGCCGCCCGCTGCAGCTGCAACTCCTCCTCGGTCTCGTAGCCGGGATAGAGCAGCCCCTTCTCCTGGAGCCGCTCGGCGGCCTCGGCATAGCGCGGCAGCCGGTCGGACTGCTTCAGATGCTCGTGCCAATCGAGCCCAAGCCAGGCGAGATCCTCCTCGATTCCACGCGCGAATTCCTCCGTCGAGCGCTCGCGGTCGGTGTCGTCGAGGCGCAGGATGAAGGCGCCGCCCGCCTTGCGCGCGAACAGCCAGTTCGCCAGCGCGGCCCGGGCGTTTCCGACATGCAGCCGCCCGGTCGGGCTCGGCGCGAAACGGACGCGGGTGGCACTCACGGACACGCGGATCTTCCCAACCGTCCATTGCGCATGAGTACCTCGCCCCGCGCGAGCGGGGAGAGGTCGGCGAGGGCGCAGCCCGAGCCGGGTGAGGGGCACCGCGGCCCACGCGGTGAGGGGTTTGCGCCAATGCCGCCCCTCACCCGCCTCGCTGTCGCTCGGCACCCTCTCCCCGCTTCGCGGGGCGAGGGAGTGGAGCGCGACGCTCTACCCAGCGAAGTCATGATTCTGCAAAGTCCCCAAGGGGGGAGGGGAAATATGCGCGCGCTCAGCTGTCATCACTTGACCCGGAACGCATTGGTGATCGGATAGCGGCGGTCGCGGCCGAAGGCGCGGCGGGTGATCTTGACGCCCGGCGGCGCCTGGCGGCGCTTGTACTCGGCCGTGTCGACCATGCGCCAGACCCTGAGCACGGTGGCGCGGTCGTGCCCGCGCGCGACGATCTCCTCCACGCCCAGCTCATGCTCGATGAT
>JAREAF010000613.1 GCA_029240475.1 Rhodospirillales bacterium
TGGGGCGGTGCGCTATACGGCTAAAGCTGGACCAGGTGGCAAGCCGGGTCGGGTCTCCATGGTGCTTCCGATGGCTCCGAAAACTCCGCAGTACCGGGTGCCGAGCATCGCAGCTGGCATGGGCGAGAAGCCGAAGAAGCCGCCGGAGCCTCTAGTGGCTGCCCGCCGCAAGCCGGCGAAGGAGCCTGCAGCGACTGCCTCCGTGGCATCGAAGCCCGCTCCGAAGGTTCAGGTGGCCGCAGCCTGTCCCTCGGAGGAACAGCGCCATCGAAACTACGCAAGCCGCATGGTTGAGGGTTTGGAGCTTGGTCCGGCTGACGATCTAAAACTGTTTTCGACCGATGGCACGCCTCAACCCAATCTCACCCGTGTGATGCTCGCCATGTCGGCCTTCGAACTGGGAGCCCTGCGAGCAAGCCCCGATCTGGTGGAGGGGGCAATCGAGCGCGCCATCGCCAAAGTGCAGGAGAACGCCAAGGCGGCTGCGCAAAAGGCTGAGCTGCTGCGGGAAGGCTCTCCGAGCGTGGAGCGCTAGCGCCTCCTTGCACGTTAGGATTTCAAGCCCCACCTACGAGCTTGGCTTGAGAGCATTAGGTTCATCTTTGTGTCCGTCATCACCGATCTCGCCTCCCGCGCCGGGTCTGCTGCGCAATCGCTCTGGGAGGCCTCCGGCCAGCTGGTCCAGCCTTCCCTCCGCCTCGGCGTCACGGGCCTCGCCCGTTCCGGCAAGACCGTCTTCACCACCGCTCTCGTGCATCACCTGATCCGCGGCACGAACCTGCCAGCCTTCCGGGCCTCTGCCGAGGGACGGATCCGGCGGGCGCAGCTGGCGCATCAGCCGGACGATGCGGTGCCGCGATTTCCCTACGAGGAGCATATGGCGGCCCTGACCGAGAGCCGCCGCTGGCCGCAATCCACCAACCGGATCAGTGAGCTGCGGGTGGATGTCGAATACGAGCGTAAGGCCGGCTGGCGCACGGGCCCGGCCTCGCTTGCCCTCGATATCGTGGATTATCCGGGCGAATGGCTGCTCGATCTGGCGCTTCTCGATGCGGGCTATGCGGAATGGTCCCGCCAGACCATCGATGCAAGCCGCAAGCGCGACCGTTTGCCGGTGGCGGGCCGCTGGCACGAAACCTTGAAAACGTTCGATCCATCAGGCGCCTCCGACGAGATGCTCGCCTCGAAAGCAAGCGAGGCTTTCAAGGAATACCTCACGGCGCTCCGGGCGGGCTCGGAAGCGGTGGCCACGACTCCGCCGGGGCGCTTCCTCATGCCGGGTGATCTCGCCGGCTCGCCTGCGCTCACCTTCGGGCCACTCGACCTCCCTCAGGGTCAGCCCATCGCGGCGGGGAGCTTTGCAGCCCTGATGGAGCGGCGGTTCGAGGCCTATAAGACCCATGTGGTCAGGCCGTTCTTCCGCGATCACTTCCAGCGCATCGACCGACAGATCGTGCTGGTGGACGTGCTCGCTGCCATCGATGCGGGACCCGTGGCCCTCGCCGAGCTGGAGGAGGCGCTGGATCAGGTGCTTATGTCCTTCCGGACCGGGCGCAACACCCTCCTGTCGCGCCTGTTCTCGCCTCGGGCCGACCGGGTCCTGTTCGCGGCCACCAAGGCTGATCACATCCACCATACGGATCATGACCGGCTCGACGCCATCCTGCGCCTGCTCGTAAACCGCGCCTCGCGCCGGACCGAGGCAGCCGGTGCGCGGGTGGGCACCGTGGCGCTCGCCTCGGTGCGCGCCACCCGGGAGACGACGATCCGCGAGGGACGCGAGACCCTGCGGGCCGTTGCCGGGGTTCCGGAGGCGGGCGAGCGGGTCGGCGACGATATCTTCGACGGCGAGGCGGAGGCCGCGATCTTTCCGGGCGAGCTGCCCGAGAGCGCCGAGGCGGTGTTCCAGGGGGCGGTGCCGCCGGGCTCGTTCCGGTTCCCGCGCTTCCGGCCGCCGAAGCTGCCGGTGGATGCGGCAGGCCGCATGGCCAAGATGCCCCATATCCGCCTCGACCGGGCCCTTGAATTCCTGCTGGGGGATCGCTTCGCATGAGCCGCCAACCTCGCGCCTACCGCCTCGATGATCCGAACATCACCGCCGGTGCCGTGCAGGTGACGGAGGAGCCCTTCGACGCCATCGAGGCCGCCGACGGTGTCGTGGTGCCGATGGGCAGCAAGCGCCGGGCGCCTTGGCTCGGCATTCTGCTGTCCGCTCTCTCCGGTCTCCTTCTGCTGGGCCTGGGACTCGCCATCGAGAACCTCATCGTCGATCTCTATCGGGTTGCGCCGTGGCTGGGCTGGCTGGCGCTCGCCCTTGCCGTTCTCGCGGTGCTGGCCTTTCTGGCGATCATCGGCCGAGAAGTTCTAGGAATCTGGCGCGAGCAGCAGATCGAAAGCCTGCGCGAGGCGGCGGTCGATGCGCTGGCCGTCAAGGACCACAAGGCCGCAACGAGCATCGTGCAGGATCTCATCGGCCTTTATGGTGGCCGGGCCGCAGCCGCGCAGGGCAGCGCCCGCCTCAAGGGCCTCACGGACGAGATCATCGACGCGGACGACCGCCTTGCCATTGCCGAGCGCGAACTGCTCGCGCCCCTCGACCAGCAGGCCAAGCGCGCGATCGCAGGCGCAGCGAAGCAGGTCTCGCTTGTCACGGCCGTCAGCCCCCGGGCCATCGTCGATGTGGCCTT
>JAREAF010000097.1 GCA_029240475.1 Rhodospirillales bacterium
ATGGAGGCGCTGCTCGCCTTCAAGCGCGCCGGGGCGGACGGCGATATGACATACGCAGCGAACACCATCGCCAGGCGGCTCAGGGCCGGCTGAGCGACACGGCCATCCCCAAGATCATCGGCAGCGACAGGACCACCGCGCCGCCCAGCCAGATCCAGGCGGAGGTCGGCGTGGCGCGGGTGCCGGTGACCCGCTCGTAAAGTGCGGCGGGAACTCCGCTCACCACGAGAGTCGTCACCGCCAGCGCCATCGATCCGACCATGATCACCACGGCCGGGCTGGTCTCCGCCAGGATCGGGAACAGGTAGGGCATCAGGCCCCAGCTGATGACGACCGCGGGCGAGAACAGCCCGTTCAGCAGCGAGAGGAGCATGACCGCCGCGACGATGTGCCTGGTCTCCATCCCCTCGCCCCCCGCTGGACCCGCGGCGATTGTAGCGACCAGGCGCCGGCCGCCAAGCCCTAACCGAGATGCCGGTCGAAGAAGCGCGCGATGCAGCGGTCGTGCCACGGGGTGCGGTCGCCGCGCCCGTGGAAGCCGACATGCCCGCCATGCGGGGGCAGCAGCGCGGTCAGCTGCGGGTGGGCACGCCAGTCGAACGCCAGATACGGCTCCGCCGGAATCCAGGGATCGTCCAGCCCATGGATCAACAGCGTCGCAGTCTTGATCGCGCCCATCACCGGCGCGGCGGAGCAGCGGGCGTGGTAATCGTCCGCGCCCGCGAAACCGTAGAGCGGCGCGACGATGCGCTCGTCGATTTCACGGACCGTCCGCGCCAGCAGCACGCGCCGACGCCACTTGCGCTCGCGCAGCAGGAGCAGCGCCTCCTTGCGCATGCGGTTCAGCAGATAGGCGTGGTAGACCCGGTTCCGCGGCTCCAGGATCCGTCGCTGCGTGAGGCCGAGGTCGATCGGCGCCGAGATGGAAACGGCCGCGCGCACCATCTCCGCGGAGGCCGGCGCCTCCGCCAGATACCTGAGCAGGATGTTTCCACCGAGCGAATAGCCGACCACCGCCACGCCGGCGCGGGCGGCCCCGGGCGGAAGCGCGGTGAGGACATGGTGAAGATCCTCGCTGCGCCCGGCGTGGTAGCCCTCCCGGCAATGGCGCCGCGAGGGGCCCGCGCCGCGCAGATTGAGCCTCACGACCGGGTAGCCGCGCTGCAGGAGATGGAACGCCGTGAGACGGACATAGCTCGACCGCTCGCAGCCGGTCAGCCCGTGCATCAGGATCACCAGCGGCCGATCGGTGCGGCCGGTGCGGTGCCACAGCCCGGTCAGGCGGTCGCCGCCCGCCTCGAACCACAGCCGCCGCGCGGGCCAGGGGCGGAGATCCACCTTTGGGCGCGCGACGATATTCCGGATGGTCTGGAGGTCGGGTCCGATCCAGGGAAGGCGGGGGCGGAACTCTCCGAAATCGACCGCCGTGTGCTCGCGAATTTCGCCGTCCATGCTCATGCTGTGCCGGGCGGGCTTCCTTCACCGCCTCATGATGTAATGTAGTGCGAGGCCGGAGCAGCGGAAAGCCGCTCCTCGCGCGTGGTACCGCGAGCGCCCCGGGGGCGGCGTGGACAGCGCGAAAGCCCGCATGGTAAGCAGCGGCACCGCCGACTTCCCCCGCTCCCGGCAGGACCTCCAACGATGACCGCGCTCGACGCCGCACCAGGATCGCTCCGCCTGCGCGGAACCCTCATGGTTGCGGGCGCGGCCTTCTGCTGGAGCATCGGCGGGCTCCTGCAGCGGCTGATCTCGACCGACGCCTGGACCACCATCTTCTGGCGGTCGCTCTTCGCGGCGGTGTTCCTGATCGCCTATGTGCTGTGGCGCGAGCGGGGCCGCGGTCTGGCGCCCTTCAAGGAGGCGGGCTGGGCCGGGCTGGCGGTGGGCGTCTGCTTCGGCGTCGCCTCGACCATGTATGTGCTGTCGATCTCGCTGACGTACGTCGCCAACACGCTCATCGTGCTCTCGACCTCCCCCTTCATGGCGGCGGTGCTCGGCTGGATCGTGCTGGGCGAGCAGGTGCGCGTTCGCACCTGGGCGGCTATCGCCGCGGCCTTCGCCGGGATCGCCTTCATGGTGATCAACTCGGCGGCCGCGGGGAACGTCGTCGGCGACCTGCTCGCCTTCGGCCCGCCCCTGGTCGTGGCCATCGCGACGGTGCTGATCCGCCGCGGGCGCAAGGTGCGGATGATGCCGGCGGCCGCCATCGCCGCGCTGGTCGCCATGCTCCTGACGATGCCCTTCGCCCGGCCGGCCGAAATCCTCCCCATCGACGTGCCGCTCCTGGTCCTCTACGGGGTCGGGCAGCTGGCGATCGGCATGATCCTGTTCCTCAACGGGGCGCGCTGGATCCCGGCGGCGGAGGCCAGCCTGATCGCGCTCCTGGAGGTGATCCTGGCGCCGCTCTGGGTGTGGCTGTTCCTCCAAGAGGTGCCGAGCCATGCCGCGCTCGCCGGCGGAAGCCTGGTGCTGACCGCGCTGATCGTCCACGCCCTGCTGGACGCCCGCGACGCCAGATCCGTCAACGCGCCGTTCTGAAGGCCCGTCAAACCCTTGTCTCCTGCCGGTTGCGGGGCGGGTGGATTTGTGTATAGTGCCGCGCCTTCAACTCCTTGCCGGCCCTCTGATGACGGGGTCGGCTAGGCCCGGGCGGCTGACGGAGGGGAATGTTTCCCCCGAGCTCCGGGCCATGTAACAGCCATAAGGAGTCACACCGGAATCATGGCTTTCTACGAGAATGTCTTCATTGCGCGGCAGGAGATCTCCGCCGCACAGGTCGACGCGCTGGCCGACCAGTTCACGAACGTTCTGACCGAGAACGGCGGCGCGGTGAAGAAGAAGGAATATTGGGGCCTCAAGTCCCTGACCTACCGGATCAAGAAGAACCGCAAGGGCCATTACGTCCTGCTCAACATCGATGCCCCGCCGGCCGCCGTCCATGAGATGGAGCGGCAGATGCGGATCAACGAGGACATCCTGCGCTTCCTCACCGTTCGCGTGGAGGAGCTGGAGGAAGGCCCGTCGGCGATGCTGCAGTCGCGCGGCCGCGAGGACCGCCCGCGCCGCTTCGACGACCGGCCCCGTCGGTACGAGGATCGCGGGCCCCGTCACGAACCTGTCGTTCAGGCCGAACCCGTCGCGGTGGAGGAATAAATGCCGGTCGTCGTTTCCACCGGCCGCTCGGGCGGCCGTCGTCCCTTCTTCCGCCGCCGCAAGTCGTGCCCGTTCTCCGGCCCGCACGCGCCGAAGATCGACTACAAGGACATGCGGCTGCTGCAGCGCTTCGTTTCCGAGCGCGGCAAGATGGTGCCGAGCCGCATCACCGCGGTCTCGACGAAGAAGCAGCGGGCGCTGGCGCAGGCCGTCAAGCGCGCGCGCTTCCTCGCCCTGCTGCCCTATGTGGTGAAGTAGGAGGTCCGCTCGACGGGGCCGGGGCGGCTGCGCCCGGGCCCTTTCGGCGGTCGGGCAAGATGCTGGCATATTGGGCGGGAGCGGCGGTTCTGGGCGTGGTCAGCGCCGCGCTGTATCTGGCGGCGCTCGCGCTGCCGGGCGGCGTGCTGCTGGCGAGCTTCACGCAAGCGCCGCTGTTCTTGGCCGGCCTCACACTGGGGCTGCCCGCGGCCCTCGGCGCCTCCGCCACCTCCGCGCTCGTGGTCTCGGGCGGCGCGGGGCCAATCGGTGGCGTCGTGCATGCGATCGTGAATGCGCTGCCCGTGCTGGTGCTGATACAGCGGGCGCTGCTCTCCCGCAAGGCGGCCGACGGCGGGGTGGAATGGTACCCGCCCGGGCTGCTGGTCACCTGGCTGACCGGTCTCGCCGTGCTGGCTCTGGGCGTGCTGCTGCTCCTGCTCGCCGGCGCCGAGGGCGGGATCGAGGGCGCGGTGCAGCGGCAGATCGAGGCCATGCTGCCGATGTTCTGACCCAACCAGGACGCCATGCGCCCGCTGTTCGAGATCATCGCCCCGGTCGTGCCGGGCATGGTGGTGGCGGCCTGGATGACGGTGACCATCGTCAACGGCGCGCTGGCGCAGGCGGTGGCCTTGAGGACGGGACGGGCGGCGCGGCCGGCCCCCGACATCGCCGCCACCGAGCTGCCGAGGGTCGTGGCGGCGGGGCTGGCGATCATGGCCGGGCTTGCGTTGCTCGGCCCCGGTGCGCTGGGCGTGGTGGGAGCGAATGCGACGGTCGTTCTGACCGTGCCGTTCCTGGTGCTGGGATTTGCCGTCGTGCATGCCGCGACCAAGGGCCTTCGCGCTCGCGGCCTGCTGCTCGGCGGATTATACGCGGTGACCGCGATACTCACCTGGCCGGTGATCGTGATCGTCGCGCTCGGATTGATCGAACAAGGGTTCGGGCTGAAGCGGCGCTTCGCCGCCCCCCGGCCGGGAGGTGTGACATGATGGAAGTGATCCTGCTCGAGCGCATCGAGAATCTGGGGCAGATGGGGGACGTGGTCCGGGTCCGCCCGGGCTTTGCCCGCAACTATCTCCTGCCCAAGCGCAAGGCGCTGCGCGCCACCAAGGACAATATGTCCCGCTTCGAATCGCAGCGGGCGCAGCTCGAGGCGCAGAACCTCAAGCGCCGGCAGGAGGCCGAGGCGGTCGGCTCCAAGCTCGACGGCCTCAAGGTGGTGCTGCTGCGCCAGGCGAGCGAAGCCGGCCAGCTCTACGGGTCGGTGACGGCGCGCGACATCGCCGAGGCGGTGACCGAAGCGGGCTTCACCATCCAGAAGAGCCAGGTCGTGCTCAACCAGCCGATCAAGGAGCTGGGCCTGCATACGATCCGTGTCGTCCTGCACCCGGAGGTCAGCGTCTCCGTGACCGCCAATGTGGCCAAGTCCGCCGAGGAGGCCGAGGCGCAGGTCAGCGGCCAGTCGGCCGAGCGGCAGGAGGCCGAGCAGGCCTTTGCGGAGGCGACCGGCGCCTGAGTTTGGACCCCCTCCCCTGCTCTGGCGGCCGCCAGGATAGGGGAGGGTCGTTCCGCGGGGTTCATGAGCATTCTCTGGACTAGGCTTCGCGCAACCTCTTGCCAACTTAACTGCCTCCGTTAATGTCCAACGCAAGGTGCCGGAGCAACGAGCGCCGCGGAGGATTTGCATGCTCGCTTCACACCTCCTCAGGCCACTGGTGAGCGAGGGCCAGCTCACGCTCATCGATGCCGGGGGCAAGCGCCATGTCTTCGCCGGCCGGCCCGGGCCGGCCGTCACCGTGCGGCTGCATGATAAAGCCCTGCACCACCGCCTGCTGTTCAATCCGAAGCTGGCGGCGGGCGAAGCCTATATGGACGGCACGCTCACCGTCGAGGACGCCTCGCTCTACGAGTTCATCGACCTCATGGCGCTGAATCTCGCGGCCTATGAGCGGCGTCCGAGCCGGCGCCTCGCCAACGGCCTGCAGCGGGCCCTGCGGGCGATCCACACCCACAACCCGATGCGGCGCGCGCGGCGCAACGTGGCGCATCACTACGATTTATCGGGTGCGCTGTACGACCTCTTCCTGGACCGCGACCGGCAATATTCCTGCGCCTATTTCACGCCCAGCACCGAGAGCCTGGAGCAGGCGCAGGAGAACAAGAAGCTGCACCTGGCTTCCAAGCTGCTGCTGAAGCCGGGGCAGAAGCTGCTCGACATCGGCTCGGGCTGGGGCGGGCTTGCGCTTTACCTGTCCAGGCTTGCCGGGGTGGACGCGACCGGCATCACGCTGTCCACCGAGCAGCACAAGGTCGCGAACGAGCGCGCGCAGAAGGACGGGCTGGCCGAGCGCGTGCGCTTCCACCTGCGCGACTACCGCGCCGAGACCGGACGCTACGACCGCATCGTCTCGGTCGGCATGTTCGAGCATGTCGGGCCGACCAACTACTCGACCTACTTCGGCAAGGTGCGCGACCTCCTGGCGGAAGACGGAGTCGCCCTGCTCCATTCCATCGGCCGCATGGAGCCGCCGGGCGGCAGCAACCCGTGGATTCGCAAATACATCTTCCCGGGAGGCTATACGCCCGCACTCTCGGAGGTGCTGAGCGCGATCGAGCGCGTCGGCCTGTGGGTCACCGATATCGAGATCCTGCGCCTGCATTATGCCGAGACGTTGCGGCACTGGCGCCAGCGCTTCGAGGCCAACCGCGCGCGCATCGCCGACATCTATGACGAGCGCTTCTGCCGGATGTGGGAATTCTATCTGGTCGGTTGCGAGATCGCCTTCCGGCGCATGAACCAGATGGTGTTCCAGATCCAGCTTGCCCACCGGCAAGAGGCGGTGCCGCTCACACGCGACTACATGTTCGAGTTCGAGCGCGCTCAGCGCGAGCGCGCCCCGGCTGCGGCGGCCGCGGCGGCGGAGTGACCCGCCGCCGCCCCGCAGGCTAGAGCATCCGCCGGGTCAGCCACCAGGCCGAGGGCAGCAGCCCCGCGGCGAGCGCGATCTTCAGAACGTCGCCAAGAATGAAGGGCGCGAGGCCATGTGCGATCGCGACCTGCGCGCCGAACAGATTCGCGAGCCAGATCAGGCCGGGCACGTAAAGCACGATGTTGCCGAACAGCATGGCGAGCGCGGTCGTGAGCACGCCGCGGTCCCAACCCCGCTCCGCAAGCGAGCCGACCAGCCATGCGGCGATGATGAAGCCGAACAGGTAGCCGCCGGTCGGCCCGAACAGCACTGGCAGCCCGCCGGTCATTCCCGCGAAGACCGGCAGCCCCGCCGCGCCCTCGAGCAGATAGAGCGCAACCGTCGCCGCGCCGAGTCGCGCGCCGAAAACCATGCCGAGCAGCAGCACGCCGAAGGTCTGCATGGTGATAGGCACCGGCTGAAGCGGCACATACACTTGCGCGCAGACCGCCAGGAACAGGCTGCCCAGCAGCATCAGCAAGCCCCAGCGCAGCGCCGGCGCGCTCCGCGCGGGCCAGAGCGTTCCGATCAGGGTCGCTTGAGGGGAGTCGGTCGTCATCGCCACGGGGTTCGGCCTCCTGCGCCGGCAGTCTTGAAACGAGATGCATGTTTATGGCGGGAGGGCGGGAGCCGGTCAATCAACACCAGTGCCCCGTCTTATTCCGGTCTTCCACCTAATCCACAGGGCAAATGAATCCGCGTCGGCGGATTTGCGGCCTATACTCGCGCCCTGATCAGGGGGAGGCGGCGATGGAGTCAGCGGCGGAGCGCAAGGTCACGCCAATCCGCGATGAGCTGACCTATCGCCAGCCACCGCACAATTACGAAGCCGAGCAGGCCCTGCTCGGCGCCATCC
This sequence comes from Rhodospirillales bacterium, assembly GCA_029240475.1. Lineage (GTDB taxonomy): Bacteria > Pseudomonadota > Alphaproteobacteria > JAREAF01 > JAREAF01 > JAREAF01. The sequence continues at coordinate 7,237 of JAREAF010000097.1, forward strand.
TGGTCAACAACCAGGTCTACGACCGGGTCAATGAGTTCCTGCGCGCGGAGCATTTCTTCGATCCGGTCCACGGCCGCGTCTATGCCGCCATCGGCGGCCTTCTGGAGCGCGGGCAGGTCGCAAACCCCGTCACTTTAAAGGGCCAGTTCGACCAGGATCCCGCGCTGGCCGAGGTCGGCGGAGCGCAGTACCTCATCCGCCTCGCCGCCGCCGTCGTCAGCATCATCAATGCCGCCGACTACGGGCGCATCGTCCACGACCTCTATTTGCGCCGCCAGTTGATCGAGCTCGGCGAGGAGGTCGTCAACGAAGCCTATGAGCACGACTCGGAGGTCGAGGCAACCGATCAGATCGAGAAGGCCGAGCAGCGCCTCTTCACGCTCGCCGAGACCGGGCAGATCGAAGGCGGGCCGATCATTCTCTCGCAGTCCCTGGCGCAGGCGATCCGCACCGCCGAGGCCGCCTACAAGCGCGACAGCCACATCACCGGCGTCACCACGGGCCTCTCCGATCTCGACAAGAAGCTGGGTGGCCTTCACCCCTCCGACCTCATCATCCTGGCCGGCCGCCCCTCGATGGGAAAGACCGCGCTCGCCACCAACATCGCCTTCAACGCCGCCCTAGCCTATCGCGAGGTCCGCGACGAGGCCGGCCAGGTGAAGGTGCTGGACGGGGCGAAGGTGGCCTTCTTCTCGCTCGAAATGTCGTCCGAGCAGCTCGCGACCCGCATCCTCTCCGAGCAGACGCAGATCAGCTCCGACCGCATCCGGCGCGGCGAGGTGCGCGAGGAGGATTTCCCGAAATTCGTCGAGGCGGCGCAGCGGCTCTCGCGCCTGCCTTTCTTCATCGACGACACGCCGGCCTTGAGCGTGTCGGCCCTGCGCACCCGCGCGCGGCGCCTCAAGCGCCAGCACGGGCTGGGGCTGATCGTCATCGACTATCTGCAGCTCATGCGCCCGCCGGCCGGCTCGCGCTCGGACAACCGCGTGCAGGAGATCTCGGACATCACCCGCGGGCTCAAGGCGATCGCCAAGGAGCTGGAGGTGCCGGTGGTGGCGCTCTCGCAGCTCTCGCGTGCGGTCGAGAATCGCGAGGACAAGCGGCCGCAGCTCGCGGACCTGCGCGAGTCGGGCTCGATCGAGCAGGACGCCGATGTCGTCATGTTCATCTTCCGCGAGCAGTATTACCTGGAGCGGGCAGAGCCCAAGCAGCGCCCCGACGAGAGCGACGACAAGTTCAACGAGCGCTTCACGCGGTGGCAGGACCGCTGCACCAAGGTCTATAACGTCGCCGAGGTCAACATCGCCAAGCAGCGCCACGGCCCGATCGGCACCGTGGAGCTGTATTTCGACGGCGCGGTGACCAAGTTCGGCGACCTGGTGCGCGAGGACCATCTGCCCGATGTCCGAGAC
>JAREAF010000614.1 GCA_029240475.1 Rhodospirillales bacterium
GGACGGCCCGGGCGGAAATTCGATCTCGGTCTTCGAATCCGGCGCGATCCTGATCTACCTGGCCGACAAGACGGGCAAGCTCATGCCGCGCGAGGGCGCCGGCCGTTACGCCGTCCTGGAGTGGCTCATGTTCCAGATGGGCGGCATCGGCCCGATGCTGGGGCAGGCCCATCATTTCCGCCTCTACGCTCCCGAGCCGATCCAGTACGCGATCGACCGCTATTCCAATGAATCGAAGCGGCTCTACGGCGTGCTGGACCGCCGGCTCGCCGATCATGAGTATGTGGCTGGCGATTATTCGATCGCCGACATCGCGATCATGCCGTGGCTGCGCTATCCCGACCGGCAGGGCGTGGACATCGCCGATTATCCGAACGTCCGCCGCTGGCGCGATGCCATCGCCGCGCGTCCGGCGGTGCAGCGCGGCTTGCAGCTCCTGGCCGATCGCACCCGCCGCTCGGCCCCGATGGACCAGAAGGAGCGGGACGTCCTCTTCGGCGCCACGCAGTATCAGCGGCGCTAGCCTCTACCGCGCCGCCCGGGGGAATCCAATCACCGGTCACTTCCTGCGGGCGCGCACGATCAGCGATTCTATCGCGCTTTCTCCCAGCGCCCGCATCGCCTCCAGGCGATGCAGCCCGGTGACGAGCACGAAGCGCTCCCCGTCCCGCCGCACCTGGATCGGCGTCTTCTGCCCTGCGCTGAGAATGTCCTCGGCCAGCCGCTGGACCTTCTCGGGGTCGAGCGTCCGGCGCAGCTGGGCCGGGACATAGATCTGATCGACCGGAACCGGAACGGTCTTCATCAACATGAGCTGCCCCCTCCTGGCGGCCGAGCTGCATACCGCGGCGCGGGCTTGCACGCCTGCACGAGGGCCCGCGGGCTTACGCCGGCACCGCCTTGCAGGTCAGGTTCATCTGCGCGGCGGTGTTGGCGACCGTCGCCAGGCACGCCTCGGTCTTGTTTTCCGGGATCCAGGCGGCGATGCGGGTGACGTAACGCGCGCCGCCGCTGCCCGGGATGCGCTCGGAATTCAGGCGCACGATGTTGGCGCCGAATTCGTTGAACGCCTCGGCCAGGCGCGCGACAAGGCCAGGCATGTCGCGCCCGGCGATCTCGATCCGGTGCGTGATCTTGGCCGAGGGCCCGTGCACGTCGGGCAGGCTGAAGGAAGTGACGGTCACCTTGCCGCCCTCCACCTCCGGCAGCCCGCGCAGATCCTCCTCGACCGTTTGCGGGCTGACGCCGCGCGGCAACTCGCACACGCTCGTGAACTCCGCGCCCGCGCCCAGCACCGCGAAGGTGGTGTCGCCGAGATTGACGCCGAGATCGTGCAGCCGCCCCGCGACCGCGGCGATGAGGCCGGTGCGGTCGGGGCAGAGGATCTGGACCAGGGCGGTGTCGCTCATTGAAAACCTCGCATTCAGGAGCTCAGACCACGTTTAGTTCGCGCAAGGGCCGTCCGGCAAGGACGCGCTCGTAGGAGAAGCGGCTGAGGTCCAGGCTGCGGAACGCGCCATAATGGATCAGCTCGGCGATGGCGCGACCGACGGCCGGCGACTGCTGCAGGCCATGCCCGCTGAACCCGTTCGCGGTGTAGTAGTTGCGCAACTCGGGGTGCGGCCCCAGAATCGCGTTCTGGTCCAGCGTGTTGTAGTCGTAGAGCCCCGCCCAGGCGCGCTGCAGCTTGATGCTCTCGAAGGCCGGCACACGGTGAGCGAGCGTGGGCCAGACCACCTCCTCGAACAGCTCGTACTCGACCTCCAGGTCGAGGCAGTCGGGGTCGCGCTCCTCAGGCGGGGAGACTCCGCAGATGAAGCTCGCGCCCTCCGGCCGGAAATAGACTCCGCTCGGATCGATGGTCAGCGGCGCGCCGGAGAGCCCCGTCTCGCGGCAGTCGAACACATAGACGAAACGCTTGCGCGGCCGCACCGGAAGGGCGACGCCGGCCATGGCCGCGATCTCCGGCGCATGCGCGCCGGCGGCATTGACCAGCGCCCCGCAAGGGACGCGGCCGCCATCCTTGAGGATCGCCGCGGTAACCTCTGGGCCGCCGCGCTCGAGGCCGACGACTTCGTCCTTCACATGGGTGACGCCCAGCGCGCGCGACTTGCGCCGGAACGCCTGCAGCAGCCCGTAGGGATCGATCCAGCCTTCGTTCCTCAGCCCGAAGCCGCCGCCCTCCAGGCCTTCGGTGTTCAGCCACGGGAAGCGCTGCTGCAGCCCTTCGCGATCGAGCAGCGCGATCTCCGCGCCGGCCGCGCGCTGGGCCTCGTGATTGCGCTGGAGGATCGGCATGCCGGCGGCGGTCGCCAGGAAGAGATAGCCCTGCTCGACGAACGGGACCTCCGGCCGCTCGCCATCGACCTCGAGATGCGCGCCGGCGGATCTGACGAACTGCACGCCGAACATCGACATCGCGATGTTCTCCGGCGTGGAGAATTGCTGTCGGATGCCCCCGGCGGAGCGCGGCGTGGAGGCGCGCTCGTAGGTCGGATCCTTCTCCACCACGAGCACCGTCCCCGGGAACTGGACCCAGCCCTTGAGGAAATAGGCGACGGCGCTGCCGATCACGCCTCCCCCGACAATGATCACATCAGCGCTCGCCAATGGCTTCATCCCCCCGCCGGACGCCGGTTCCGGCAGTATCGCGGAAGGGCCATGGGCCAGCAATCGG
>JAREAF010000615.1 GCA_029240475.1 Rhodospirillales bacterium
ATGGCGGGATTCCTGGGCTTTTGCGGGCGGTCACCCGAACGGAGAGAGAGTCGCCCGAAGGCGTCTTGGCGGAGGGACAGGAGCTGGTGGTCGAACCCTCTCTTTGCGATATTTCAATGGTTTAGAATACCACATCATCAGATGAATCTGTGGAGAACCGCGGATTCTCCAAGGTGCCCCAGGCGGGCCGGTGCGCGGCCTGCAGGACGGTCTTCGATCCGGACCTCGAACAGGGCGGCAAGATCAAGGACACGCGTCGGATCCACGATGGCCCGGTCGCAACGCACCGCCACGTCCACGGTACAGGTAGACGTGGCGGAAGATGATGCGGATCGCGGAGCGTTGGCTGCCCAGCCGAAGTTGCGGCACCCCTATCCCGATTGGCGGTTCGACGTCATGACCCGAGGTGGGAGCCCGGTGCGTTAGCAGCGCACGCCGGGATCTGTGCGGGGGGCGGCGAGCAATCGCCGTCCCTACCGCGATTTTGCCCAAATCAATGACTTACGAACCACACAAATTGCGATGGATGTTGGCTGGAGAAACCGCTCGGGTACCTAGCAGCGCGACGCCGACCTCGCTCTGTTCCTTGAAGCCGCCGATGCCTGGGCCGTGCCCGGCGCGCGGGTCGACGATCACGAACGGCCGCTTCTTCGGGTCGATCCGCTCGCCCGCCTCGGGCTTGATGCGCACGAGCGCGTAGTTGACCTTCCGCTCGAGCTGGCGACCGTCGACGACCATCTCGTAATCGAACACCAGCACCGGCGGCTTGCCGGCCTTGTAGTGCTCGATCGCCTGATTGCCCCGCTTCCTCAGCACGTCCCAGAACAGGACGCTGCGTTGGCACGCATCGACCCAGTAATCCGAGGCCTCGTTGGCGGCGCCGGGGGCGGGCCACCGCACCTTGCTCGCTTCCGCCAGCGACTCGGTCCATGCCTCCGCGACCGGCACCGGCATCCACCTGGCCGCCGCTTCGGCGAGCCCGGCGAAGGGCGCGGTGGCTGCGGACGAGGGCTCGCCGCCGGCCGCGGCTGCGGCCGCCGGTTTGTTCCTGGTCGTCGCCATTGGTGGCCTCCTAAGGCAGAAGTCTTGAGCGATTCAGGGATTGCCGCATTGAGGCGCGTCTTTTATGACAGCTTTTGCTGCGATGCAACATAGAGCCCTGAGTGGGCGTGCCATGCGGCTCAGTGTCGCTGCGAATCCCGCGTTAAGGCGTTGCTCCAGCCCTCACCAGCGGAGGAACATCCCGACGTCGCCCGGCATGCCGCCGGGAAAATCCAGGATCTGGGCGCGCAGCTTGTAGCCCTTGGGCTCGAGCTCCTTCTGCCAGAACTCGTAGGCGCGCTTGGCGAATCCGGTGAGGCTTTTGGGCCAGTCGGGCTCGAAACTGTTGATCGCCCGCCCGCCGTCGGTGCAATAGGTACTCGGGAAGCGGATTGCCATGAGCTCGCGCTCACCGCGCTCGGCGGCACTCTTCACCGCTCGCGACACGCGCTCGAAGACCTCCGGATGGATCTCCTGCGATATGAACGCGTCATGGAGATGATGCCGCTCGTCCTCCACCTTGCGCTTCTTCTCCAGCGCCTCGCGCGCCCTCGCCATTTCCTTCTCATCGCCGATGCGCCTGAGCTCCTCAGGCGTGATCAGTTCAGCGGCCATCGATGCCTCCTTCCTTCTGATTGACAACATGACTGACGCGCGCTTGCCGCATGTGCTGCAAGATACCGCCGATCACGTGCGCTGGTATGAAATCAGCTAGCAGATTTTCCCTGTTCGCTCAGCGGCGCAGGATCACGAGCTCCCCGGCACTCCCGGTGAACAGGCCGGGGCCTTGCGGGATCTCGGTGTTGTTGCGTGGCGGATCGGCCGGTCCGATCGGCACGCAGGCGCTGCCCAGGGCGAGAACGAGGAGCGCGATGCATTGGATTATCAACGCGCGGCGCATCAGAACTTGACCCGCGTGCCGAGCGTGCCGACCACGACGTCCTCGACGCTCGGCGCCTCGTCGCGATCGAGCGTGAACCAGCGCACCTGGCCGTAGAGCTCGGTGCCGTAGCCCTCGATCGTCTGAACCATCGCGCCGCCCACCGAGTAGCCGGTATCGCCCGCGGCCGCAACCTCATGCGAGCGCGTGACGTCGATGCCGAAGCCGGTGTTGCCGAGCGTGTTGAGGGTGCCGTACCAGCCGCCCTTGACGTAGAGATTGTAGGGGTCGCGGCCGTCGGCCTGGTCCATGCCGCCCGACAGCGTGAGGTTGAGGCCGCTCGCATCGTGCAGGATCGAGGCGGAGCCAGCCATCCGGTAGTCGACGCCCGATTCGCTGGGATCGCCGATGCCGATCGCGCCGAGCGTGGTGAACGGCCCGATCGTCACGCCCGGCCAGGCGCCGAAGTCGCCGCCGAGGTTGAGCGCGACGTCGTAACGCTGGTCGGAGCCCGTCGAGGCCGAGAGCTGGAGCCCCGGACCGAACGTCGGCGTGTCGTAGCGCATCCGGTTCTGGCGGCCGCCGTCGAAATTGAAGAACGCGCTGCCGACCGTGAGGTCGGTGAGCTCGCCGTCCTCGTCGGTGAAGAACAGGCCGCCGACGATGTCGGAGACGCCCGAGTACATGATCACGTCGACGCCGGAGAGGTCGTATTCGGCGATGTCGTCGGTCGCGCTGCTGCCCTT
>JAREAF010000616.1 GCA_029240475.1 Rhodospirillales bacterium
AGACCGTGATCGGCCATGTGCCCGCGGGCGTGACCGCGATCATCGTCACCACGGTTCCGCTCCTCACCTATGCGATCGCCATGGCGGTGAAGCTCGACCGCTTCGCCCTGCGTCGCGCGCTCGGCCTGATCGCCGGCCTTATCGGCGCGCTGGTGCTGGTCGGGCCGCAAGCCAGCCTGCCGGACCCGGCAATGGCCGGCTGGGTGCTGTTCGGCTTTGCCGCGCCGCTCTTCTATGCGAGCGGGAATGTCTATGTCGCCAAGCGCCGCCCGCCCTCGCGCGCGCTGCCGCTGGCGGCGGGGATGCTCTGGGGCGCCGCTTTCTGGCAGGCGCCGGCGATCCTCCTCACCGACGGCTTTCAGATGCTGACGCCGCCCTTCAGCTTCGGCGAGTGGGGCGTGATCGGCCAGATCTCCGTCACCAGCCTGGCCTCGATCCTCTATTTCGAGATCGTGCGCCGCGCCGGCCCCGTCTTCTTCAGCCAGGTCGCCTATGTGGTGACCTTGACCGCGATCCTGTGGGCGATGGCGATCTTCGGCGAGCGGCACAGTTGGCTGGTCTGGGCCGCGGCGGCGCTGATCGGCTCGGGCGTGGCGCTGGTGAATTTCAGAAGTCAGAAGCCAGAGGTCAGAAGTCAGAAGAAGGGCGCCGATCAACTCTGACTTCTGACTTCTGCCATCTGACTTCTGATCTTCTGCGCCATCTCTTCCGGCGGCGTGCCTTGCGCGAAGTGCGTGAGGAACCGGCCCTCGGGATTCATCAGATAGACGATGCCCGAGTGGTTCATCAGATAGTCGGTGCCCTCGCCCGCTTTCTCGTAATAGACGCGGTATTGCTCGGCGGCTCGGGCGATCTCATCGGGCGTGCCGGTGAGGGCCAGGAGGCGCGGATGGAAAAGGGGCGCGTATTCCGCCAGCCGCTGGACGGTGTCGCGCTCGGGGTCGATGGTGATGAAGATCGGCTGCACCCGATCGCCGGCGGGGCCGAGCTGGTCGATCGCGGCGGCCATCGCAGCAAGGTCGGTCGGGCAGACATCGGGGCAGAAGCTGTAGCCGAAATAGACCAGCATGTAGCGGCCTCGAAAATCGGCATCGCTGACGCGCTTGCCATGCTGGTCGGTGAGCGTGAAGGGGCCGCCCACCAAGGCGGCCCCGGTCACGCCCTTGTCCTCGACGGCGATGGAAGGCTCGGGCGCCTGCCAGAGCTTCAGCGCAACCGCGATCAAGAGCGCCGCCGCGATGGCGGCGGAGATCAGCGCGATCGCGCGGGCGATGAAGCTCTTCGGCATCTGAGCGAGCTCAGTGTTGCGCGAGCGCCTGCCGCAGCGATTCGGCGCCGGGGTTCGCCACCTCGTTCCTCAGCACGATCTGCTGCGGGCTGACGCTGCGCCCGTAGAAGCCGCGGTTCCAATCGTCGCGCTTGTAGATGAGGGCGCCCTCGAACGCGCCGCCGCCGAACAGGCCTTCGGTCTTGGCGAACTGGTAGATGTCCGAGTTGAAGTTCGTCGTGGTCGAGGCCTCGATGCGTGTAGAAGGCCGGATAGCTCCAGCCGCCCTCGGCCGAGCGCGCGACCAGCACGCCCGATCCGCCCTCGCCGCCGATGAAGAACCCGCCCTTGATCAGCGAGGGCACGATCAGCACGGCCTTGGCGTGATGGACATACTGCTTCAGCTCGGGGAAGTCCGGATGGTCGATCAGCTTGAGGAAGGTGAGGCGGGAGCGCTCGATCAGCTCTTCCTGCTCGCTCAAGGCGCCTGCGGGTCGCGCGGCGATGAGCGCGGGAGCGATGAGAAGCAGACACAAGCAGAGTCTCTTCATCTTGTTCAGCACGGGGCTGACCTCCTGATGTTCGTTGGGACGAGGCAAGGGTCCGCCGCCGGCGCTCCTCCGATCGCTCCCCTAGGAGGCGGCGCCGACGCATCTCGCGGCTGAGAGATAGACAGGCCGGTGACTCTTGGCAATCTCTTCGCCGCGCCGGCGCGTCACGACTCGGAGGAAAGCCCCGTTCCTCGCGCCGGGACATTCACCGCGGCGACCCGCCAAGCCGCCGGAGCGCCGCTTGCCTCCCCGGCGAAGCGGTCGAGTCGCGTCAGGCTCAGCGGGTCGACGGCGAAGCGCAGCGCCGCATCGGCCGGCAGATCCAGCGCATGCGCGAGTGCGGCGCGGATCGTCCCCGCATGCGCGATCAGCACGAGATCGCCGCTCGGATGGCGGTCCGCGATCCGGCCGATCGCGGCGGCGATGCGGGTCAGCATGGCTTGAAAGCTCTCCCCGCCGGGCGGAGCCTCCCTGGCCGGATCGCGCCAGAAGCGCGCCGCCGCATGCGGATCGCGCGCCGCCGCCTCGGCATGGGTGAGGCCTTGCCAGGCGCCGAAATCCTGCTCGAGCAGATCGGGCTCCGCGATCATATCCGGCGCTTCGTTGCGCGCGGCGGCGAGGGCGCGCGCGGTCTCCAGGCACCGGCGCGCTCCGCTGGTGATCCAGGTGGCGCGGGCAGGCAGCCGCAGAGCCAGGGCCTCAACGTCGCCTCGCAGCCGCGCCAGGTCGGCGGGCGGGTCGAGCCGGCCCAAAATCTCGCCCGCCCGCGCCGCGGCGGGGCCATGCCGGACCCACCACCAAAGGGTTATTGCGTCCTTCGGCACCGGGCGTACCTCCCTAGCAAAGTCGGCGCCTGGCTCGTCCGGGCGCCGCGACTCGAAAGGAGAGTTGGACCATGTCCGTGCGCACATTCGCCATCGTCTTCGGCGTGATCTATCTCGCGGTGGGCATCCTGGGCTTCATCCCGGCGCTGCGGACCGTTCCGGCCGAGGCGCCCGATCTGGCGGTCACGGCCGGCTATGGCTACTTGCTGGGCCTCTTCCCGATCAATGTGCTGCACAATCTCGTGCATATCCTGATCGGCGTCTGGGGCATCGTCGCTTATCGCAATTTCCCCTCGGCGCGGATCTACGCCCGCGGCCTCGCCATCATCTATGGCGTGCTCACGATCTTCGGGCTGATCCCGGGCCTGAACACGCTGTTCGGGCTGACGCCGCTGTTCGGACACGACATCTGGCTGCATGCGCTGACGGCGATCATCGCCGCCTATTTCGGCTGGAAGGCGCCCGAGCCGGTGACCGCCGGCACGACGACCACCACCACGTCGCGCGTCTGACGGCCCTCGGCACGGCTAGAGCAGCAGCGCCGCTGCGGCGAGGAGCATCGCCGCTTCGGCCAGCTGCTCGGCCGCGCCCAGCACATCGCCGGTATAGCCGCCGATCTGGCGGCGGGCGATTGCGCCCATCGCCCATGCAGCGCACGCGCCGGCGATCGTCGCGACGAGGCCCGCCGCTCCCAGCGCGAGCAGGCTGACCAGCAGGCCCAGAACCATCGAGGTTGCGGCGCTCGCCCGCGGCGGCTCGCCGGCATAGGCGGCAAGGCCCTCGGCCTTGGCGAGAGGAAAGCTGCGCATGAGCCACGGAATGAAGGCGCGCGCGCCCGCATGCGCGGCGATGAGCGCCGCCAGGACGGCGTGCGGCTCGGCGATCGCGGCCAGCGCCGCGGCGCGGATCGCGACCGAGAGGATCAGCGCGAGCCCCGCATAGGTGCCGATCCGGCTGTCGCGCATGATGGCGAGCTTCCTGTCGCGCTCGAACGCGCCGCCGAAGCCGTCGGCGACGTCGCCGAGCCCGTCCTCGTGCAGCGCCCCGGTGAGGAGGATCGTGCCCGCCAGCGCGAGCAATGCGGAGAGCAGCGGCGGCAATCCCAGCTGAAAGGCGGCGGCGTAGGTCAGCCCGCCCGCCGCGCCGACGATCGCGCCCGCAAGCGGATTGGCCCAGGTCACGCGCGCCAGGTCCTCGCCGGTGATCGCACCCTCATGGCGCAACGGCAGGCGGGTGAAGAAGATCAGCGCGATCTTGAGGTCGGTGGCGAGCGCGGCCAGGCCTGCCTGTGCGCCGGCGCGCCCTTCGATGCTCATCTTTGTCCCTCCGCTCGCCATGAGACCCGGCCGCGAGTATAAGCGCGCGG
>JAREAF010000617.1 GCA_029240475.1 Rhodospirillales bacterium
GCAGGTGACGGTGCAGCAGCCCGAGCCCGAGGTGACGGTGGAGCAGCAGGGCGAGCCGCAAGTCCAGGTTCAGCAGCAGGGCGAGGCTCAGGTCGACGTGCAGCAGGGCGGTCAGGCGGACGTGCAAGCCCAGAGCGGCCAGGAAGGCGAGCAGCAGGCCGCCGTTCAAGGCCAGGATCAGCAGCAGCAGACTGCCGCCCTCAGCGGCGAGGAAGCCGAGAACCTGATCGGCAAGAAGGCGTACGGGGCGGACGGCCAGGAAGTCGGCGAGGTCACGAACCTGTTGATCGGGTCGGACGGGCAGGCCCGCGCCGCGGTCATCGAGTTCGGAGGGTTCCTCGGAATCGGCTCGAACGAGGTCGCCGTCGACTGGAACAAGCTGCAGGTGGCCGAAGACCGGGTCATGGTCAGCATGACCGAGGATGAGATCAAGTCCGCGCCGAAGTATCAGCGCGAGCAGGTCGCAGAGCAGTTCGGCCAGGACGTCGAACCGGTCCGCTGAACGGAAGCCGCAGCATCGGGGAGCGGCCCTCGGGCCGCTCCCTTTTTTGCGTTCGTGACCTGTTTCGCCTTTCGGGAGGGCACAGCAACGCAGCCCCGTCCAGGTCCGTTGAGAGCGAGCCGCTGAATCCGAACTCCGAACGACGCCGCAGCGGAGGCGCCCTTGTCGCTCGCTCGCATCGCAAGCCAGTTGGTGCTTCTGACTTTATTTCCGGGCCTGGCCCTCGCGCATGGCGAGGCCGAGTGGATACAGAAGGGCAAGGATCACGGTTGGTGCTGCGGCCCGCAGGATTGCGAGCGCGCACCCGCCGGAGCCATCCTGATGGACGGCGGCGTCTACGTCATCCCCTCCACCCGTCAGACCTTTGCCAATCTCGGCCGACCGGAGGATCGCGTCTTCCCCTCCATCGACACGGATTATTGGTGGTGCAAGTACCCGGACGGGCGGGTGCGCTGCCTCTTCGTGCCGCCGGTGACCTGGTAGTCCAGCGGCCGCGCCAAGAATCCGATTGAGCTTCGCGCCGGTCCTATCTCGACGAGGAGCGCGAGCTGCGCTTCGAGCTGCTTTTGCGCGTCGAGCTGCTCTTTCGCGTCGAGCCGCCCTTGCGGGTCGAGCTGCTCTTCCGCGCCGAGCTGCTCTTGCGCGCCGAGCTGCTCTTGGGCGCCGAGCGGCCCGAGCTTGCCTTGGACGAGCTTCCGCCCCTCGATGTCCCGCTCCGAGACGACGACCGCGAGCTAGCGCTGCGGCTCCGGCTCGATGACGACGACCGCCCGCCGCTCTTCGAGGCGCGCTTGGGCAGCTTCTTGCGCTTCACGCTGGCCATGTCATGGAGCTCCTTCTCGCTCATCGAGTCAGCCATCTGCTTCGACGCGCCCTTGAGGCTCGACTTGGAGCGCTCGCCGCGCTTGGCAGACAGGGCCGCACCGGCCGCCATCTGCTGCTTCTTCGATTTAGCCGGCATCGTTTCCTCCAGCAGTTGTCGCCAAAAGAACGAAACGCGCTGCGGTACCGGCTGGTTCTTGATCCTCCGTCTCAGGAGCGCGACGAAGGGCTCGCGAACTCCTTTTCCATCTCGCGCCGGATGCGCACCGCCTGCGCGGTCTCGTCGGCCACGACATCGCTCCAGGCCACCACTTCGCCTTCGTCGACCGGGCGCCGCAGCGGAACGCCATGCGCCAAGCCGATCGGCAGCGCGCCGAGCTCCAGCGACCTGCGCGCCGGCATCAGGCGACCGTACACGGTGAAGCCGCCCTCCCCGTCCAGCATCTCGCCCGCTTTCAGAGCGCGCTTGGCCACCGCGACCGCGTCGCCGCGAAAGCCCGTCGGGCATCCGGTCGGCTCACCGCGCAGCGCGACACTCGCGACCGAGATCCCGAGCTCCAATCCGATCAGGTGGTATGGCCGGTAGAGCGCGGCGTACCAGCCGCTGCGGTCGGTGACGAGCCCGTATTCGGCAAAGCAGCGGCGCGCATACTCGGTCGGCGCCTTGAAGACGGCATAGACGCCCCAGCGCAGGTCGAGGTGCACCGGGCTGCCGTCGCGCTGCAGCGAAGAGACGACCTCCACCGTGCCGTTCGAGCCCGGCCCGAGCGCTTCGGCCAGCTCGTCGCAGCCGACCGGCGGGAAGCGCAGCCCGTCGGCCCGCGGCTCGAGCCCGGTGCCGTTCGCGACGGCGGCCATCTCGATCGCGGATTTCGTCCCGTCCAGGAAGGAGTTGAACATGCGCGCGTTGAAATCGCCGGAGGCGAGCTGCTCCCCCGTGAAGCCGTAGTGGCTCCACACCGTGTCGGGGGTCGAGGCGTGATAGGCGGGCAGATATTTGGTGCCCTTGCCCGCGCAGACCACCTCGAAGCCGCAGCCGCGCGCCCAATCCACCAGCTCGGCGATCAGCGAGGGCTGATCGCCATAAGCCATGGAATAGATCGTGCCCGCTTCCGTCGCGCGGCGCGCCAGCAAGGGACCCGCGAGCACGTCCGCCTCCACATTGACCATGACGATGTGCTTGCCGTTCGCGGCGGCCGCGAGCGCGTGCCGGATTCCGGCGGCGGGCGAGCCGGTCGCGTCGATCACGATCTCCGCC
>JAREAF010000618.1 GCA_029240475.1 Rhodospirillales bacterium
GTTGCCGGCCTGCAGGAACTTGCCCGACTCGTCCTTGCAGAGCGAGGTGAAGGTGATGTCGGAGAAGTACATCATGCCGTCGTGGCCGGCGGCGACCCCTTCGGTCAGCACGCAGCCATCGTCGAACAGGCGCATGAGCTTGGAATCGGCCGGCAGGACGCTGGCATCCCCTTCCGGGGCCGGAAAGCCGGCATCCTCGCCCTCGAAGGCTTGCGCGAAGCTCGCGCTGGAATTGAGGCTCAGGCCGAGCCCGACGGCGAGCGCCGCGAGCGCCCGCAAACCCGTGCTGTGCATGGAAGACCTCCCGTTTTCTTGGTTTCGGGCCGGACCGCCCCTCCCCGAGGATCCGTGACCCGCAGCCAACCTATCGGTTCGCTCGGCCGAGCACAACCGCGCGCGACGCGGTCTGGCCTGCTTCGCGCCGGTCCGGCGATAGGGCGCAGCGGCGGCGCCGAGCCGCCGGACGGCGGGCGCTCAGCTCCGGTCCGGCAGCGGGTGCCCCGGCATCAGCTCGTAGGGGTGGACCCAGCCCGGCAGCGCCCGGATGCGCCCGAGCCAGGCACCGATATCGGGGTAGTCGGCCCAGTCGACGGCGAACTCGTCGGCAAAGTAGAGGTAGCCGCAGAGCGAGAGGTCGGCGATCGTCGGGCGCTCGCCGAGGACGAAGGAGCGGCCTTGGAGGTGGGCGTCCAGGATCGCCAGCGCGCTCTTCATGCGGCCGCGCAGGAACTCCGTCACCGGCGTCTCGCCGGTCTTCATGAAGCGGATCAGGAAGCGGAGCGTGCCGATGTAGCTCGTCAGCTTGTGGTTGTCCCACAACAGCCAGCGCAGGATCTCGCGCCGCTCGTCCTCGTCTGCCCAGCCGAATTTTCCGAACCGTGCCGCCAGATAATCGAGGATCACCCCCGACTGGCTGAGCCGCATCTCCCGATGTTCCAGGACCGGAACCTCGCCCATCTCATTGATCTTGCGAAAGTCCGGCGTCCGGGTCTCGCCGTTGAAGAAGTCGACGAAGCGGGCGTCCCAGTCGGCGTCGCACAAGCTCAGCATCAGCGCGGCCTTATACGCGTTGCCCGACTGCGCGAAGCAATAGAGCTTGTACTCGGCCATGGGCTCTTTCCCTTCCTGCCGCTTATGCCATGCCAGGCAACCGGTTGTGCGCCGGCCGGCCAGCGGCTATATCTGTACCGAATGTACAGGAGCTTCGGATGGCGACGATCGGCAACCGACCGGCGGGCAAGCCCGGACACCCTGTCGCGTCCGCGCCGAGATGGCAAGTGCAGGCCGCGCGGGCGCAGTTCAGCGCGCTGATCGACGAGGCGCTGGCCGGGCGTCCGCAACGCATCGTCGGCGCGGCAAGGACGTGGCGGTAGTCATGGCGGCGGCCGACTACGACCGCCTGACGAAACCCCGCGAAAGCATCGTGGATTCTTTCGCAACTCACCGCTGGCCGAGGCGATGGCGGAGGGCGAACTCGACCTCGAGCGAGAGCGTGATACGATCCGAAATCTCCCCTGGTGAGCTGGCTGCTCGACACCAACGTCGTTTCGGAACTTATCAGGCCGAAGCCGAATGTCGGTGTCGTCACCTGGCTGGCCGAACGCTCCGGCGATGAAGCCAGGCTCTATCTCAGTGCCCTCACTCTGGCCGGGATCCACCGCGGCGTTTTGCGCCTCGACTCCAAGAGCCGGCTCTTCGGGCGCCTCCAGGCCTGGCTGAATACGGAGCTGGCAGCGCGATTTGCGGGACGAGTCCTCGCCTTCGACGAGCAGGTGGCGCGAACCTGGGCGCGATGACCGCAGCACTGCCCAGATGACCGCAGCACTGCCCAAAGGAATCGTGGTCTCGACCATGCACTCGCTGATCGGCGCAACCGCTCTGCATCACGGTCTGATCATGGCCACACGCAACGTGAGGGACTTGCGTCACGTCGCCGGCCTCGCGGTCGAAAACCCCTGGCGCTGATCCCTCGCGATCGCCGGCCCCTTGGCCCCTCACGCCCGGGCGAAGCCGAGCTCCTGCCTTCGAGGCCGATCTCGAGTTGGCCTCGCCGGTCAGCGCGTTGACCTGCCGGCCCAGCCGCCGCGAGCTTCTCCAGCTGGATGCGATCCCACCGCGCGGCGCCCGCCAGAGCAGCTAGCGCAAGGCTTTGGTGAACTCTGTCGGCGAGACACCCGCTTGGCGTAAAATGCCGCGCAGCGTGCCTACCGCGACCTCATCGTGTAGAGGGACAACGCAGACGACCCGTGCCTGTCCCGGCTTCGATCTTGCCATCACGACGTGACTGCCCCGCGAGCGAACCTGAGCGAAACCGAGACGCTCCAATGCCGAGATCACGCGTGCCCCGGAAACCCTAGGCAGCCTCGGCATTGGCCGTATCGATCGAGAACGTCGTCAGTATCGCTGGTGCCACCGTGATGGGTTCCGCCTGTTCCTCGAGGTAAAGCTCGGTGGCCTCCTTCAGGTTGCCGACCGCTTCCTCGATCGTGCTCCCCTGGCTCACGGTGCCGAGTTCGGGACACTCAGCGACGTAAAGGTCGGCCTCGCGGTGGATGACGGCACTCAGGGTGACCACGGCCATATCCTGGCTCCCTGCGGGATCGAGCGGAGGGTGCTGTCCGTCTCTGGTAGGCCGCGATTTAGGATCGCGCA
>JAREAF010000619.1 GCA_029240475.1 Rhodospirillales bacterium
CGGCGCTGGCCCGGCTCGGAGGCGGCCCCCGGCTCGCGCCCGCGCCCGCCGACCTGGCGACGGCGGACGGATGCGAGGCGGCCGTGCGGCAGGCGATCGGCGCCTTCGGCCGGCTCGATGTTCTGGTGAACAACGCCGCCGTCAACATCGAAAAGCCTATCGAGGCCACCGACGACGCGCATTGGGACCTGCATTTGGCCGTAGTCATGAAGGCGCCGTTCTTCTGCTGCCGTGCGGCGCTGCCCCATCTGCGGCAATTGCGCGGATGCGTGATCAACATCGCCTCCGAGCTCGGCCTGCACGCCATCCGGGACAATGTTGCCTATGTCACGGCGAAGCACGGCGTGGTGGCGATGACGCGGGCGCTCGCGATCGAGCTCGCCCCCGCCGGCGTGCGGGTCAATGCCCTCTGCCCGGGCACGATGGACACCGAGCTGATGCGCGATTGCGCGGAGGCCAGCGGCGATCCGGCGGCTTATTACCGCGGCTTCGAGACCTTCCACCCGCTCGGCCGCATCGCCGCGCCGGAGGAGGTGGCGGCCTTCATCCTCTGCATGGCCTCGCCGGCGGCGGGATTCATGACCGGCGCGGCGGTCGCGCTCGACGGCGGCAGCACGGCGGGGCGGCGATGACGGGCTCGGACTTCGCCGGTCAGCGGGTGCTCGTCACAGGCTCGACGCGCGGGATCGGGCGGGCGGCGGCCGAGCTGTTCTTCCATCGCGGCGCGGAGGTGATCCTGCACGGCCGGCGCGGCGAGGACGCCTCGAGAGCCGCGGCAGCCTTGGGTGCGGGGCACGGCCGCGTCTCGAGCCTGCATGGGGATCTCGCCCGCCGCGAGGATTGCCGCCGCATCGCCGAAGCGGCGGGCGCGGTGGACGTGCTCGTCAACTGCGCGGGCGTGTTCGAGGGACGGAATGTCGAGGCCAGCGACGAGGCATTCTGGGACGCCACTATCGCCGTGAACGTCACGGCCGCGTGGCTGCTCGCGAAGGCGCTGCTCCCCGGGTTGCGCGAGCGCCGCGGCGTCATCGTGAACGTCGCGTCGGATTCGGCTTTCCTCGGCTACCCGGATTCGTCCGTCTATTGCGCCAGCAAGGGCGCGCTGGTCGGGCTAACGCGCGCCCTGGCCGTCGAGCTTGCCCCCGAGGCGCGCGTGCTGGCGATCTGTCCCGGCCCGGTCGCGACCGACATGATGGATGAGGCCGTGCGCTCCGCGCCCGATCCGGCGGCGGCCAGGGAAAGCTGGTCCGCGCCCACCATGCTGGGGCGGGTCGCGTCGCCTGAGGAGATCGCCGAGGCGATCGTGTTCGCCGCCTCGCGCGCGGCGCGCTTTGCGACCGGCAGCGCCTGGCTGATCGATGGCGGCGTCACGGCCGGACGAAGGGTGCAGCGGGATTAGGCATGCAGGATCGCCCGACCGTGCTCGTCCAGCCGCGCGACACGCTCGGAGAGAGCGTGTTCTGGAGCGCAGCCGAGCAAGCTCTCTATTGGATCGACTTCTTCGGGCCGACGCTGCATCGCTTCGAGCCCGCGACCGGAGCACGGCGCGACTGGACCATTCCCGGGAGCAAGACGGTCGGCTCGGCGGTGCTCGCCGAAGACGGGCGGCTTCTTCTGGCGGTGGATGACGGCATCTGCCTGTTCGATCCGGCCGCGCAACGGCTGGAGCGCTTTGCCGACCCCAATCAGGCGCGGCCCGGCATGGGCTACAACGACGCCAAGGCGGATCGCCAGGGACGCTACTGGGTCGGCACCTACGACATGGCGGAGTCCGCTCCGCGCGGCGTGCTCTACCGCATCGATCCGGACGGCGGCGTTCATTTGGCGGATAGCGGCTTCGTCGTCTGCAATGGCCCGGCCTTCAGCCCCGATAGCCGGACCCTCTACTTCAGCGACACGATCGGCCGGCGCCTGCTGGCCTATGACCTGGATCCACAGAGCGGCCGGATCGGGCCGCCCAAGCTCTTCGCCTCCACGCCCACCGATGCCGGCCTGCCGGATGGCATCACCGTCGATGCCGAGGGATGCCTCTGGTCAGCGCAATATGGCGGCGGACGCCTCCTCCGGTTCGCTCCGGACGGCCGGTTGGATCGCGCCGTCGAGCTGCCGATCGCGCATCTGACGAGCTGCTGCTTCGGAGGGCCGAACCTGGACACCCTCTATGTGACGAGCGGTCGGGGGTCGGAGCTTGATGAGAGCGGAGGCGCGGGCGGCCTGTTCGCGTTCCAGCCGGGCGTGACAGGCATTCAGGAGACCCCGGTGCGCTTGCCGTCTCATGCGCATCGACGGTGCTGATGACAGGGAAGGTCCGGCCACGGGCATTCTGGAAAATGAACCGAACTTTCAATGGGTGAGGCGATGAAGACGGTGCTGATCACCGGTTTGCGCGGCAAGACCGGCCGGCAGGTCGCGCAGGCGCTGCTCGGCCGCAAGGAGGTCGTCGTGCGCGGGGCGGCGCGAAATCCCGCAAGCCTGACGATTCCGGGCATCTCCGTGAGCCGCTTCGCCTGGGAAGACCCGGTCAGCTGGCCCGACGCGCTCTCCGGGGTCCATGCCGTCTACTTCTCAGGCCGAAGACGCCCGACCCCGCCGAAGCCATCGCATCCTTCCTGGCCTTGGCGGAAGGTGTCGAGCGGATCGTG
>JAREAF010000620.1 GCA_029240475.1 Rhodospirillales bacterium
GGTGCGGAAGCGTCGGAGGCCATCCGATCGCTTCCAGCCGAACAGGCAGCCGACGACGAACGCCTGCCAGGGAGCGAGCGCGAAGGTCTGCCCGGCCCATTCTCCCTTGCTATGGCGCAGGAAGCCGAAGAACTCGAGCGCATGCCGGGCGGCTGCGAGGTCGAAGCGCAGCCCGCGGGCGCCGGCGGAGGAAAGATCGGCGAGATGGCGCTCGCAGGCCAGACGGACCAGACGGTTGGCCAGCACCTCGCCCGTCACCATCGCGTGCGCGTAGGCCGTGACCTGATCGTCCGGGGCTCTCGCCCTAGCCACCGCGCCGCTCCAGGAACGCCTGGAAAGGGTCCTCGGGCGGCCGCTCGCCGACCCGGATCCGGGTGCGGGAGGAGGGCGTCATGCCGAGCTCGGCGGCGATCCGCACCATGACATCGACCTGCTTGTTGGCGACCGCCACGTAGGGCGACTGCATCGGATAGCCGTTCGGCGACTTGACCATCGTTCCATATCGCTCGATGGAGGAGACCGCCTCGGCCCAGAGCGCATGTGCCTGGCAGTAGGCGGCGAGCATGTTGCGATCGAGCCCGGTGAGCAGGCCGAGCTCCGCCAGCTCCTTGCCCAGGCGCAGCCACTCCTTCCGGGCTACCTCGCCGAGGCAGGCGGGGCAGGCTGGGATCTTCGCCGCGGGTATCGGCTCGGCATTGTTCAGGCGCCGCTTGCCGGGATTGCCGCGCAGGCGGACCACGTTGCTCGGCAGCGGCTTGCGTCCACGCATCAGGTTCTCACCTTCGAAGTCCAAACCAGACGACCAACATCCTCGCGCCAGCCATAGGTCGCTCTCGAAGTCAAGTTGAAGACTAGCACGATCGACGTGACTTTCCTCTGGCTAATCACTCCAGAAGAAGCATTCATCGGGTCCACGATCAAGCTGGAGCCCGAAGATGAGCACGAGGATTCAAAGGCAGATTGCCGGGTCGAACGAGGATGCGCTGGCCGCCTTCGTGCAGAAGAAGGCCGAGATCGACGAGGCGCTTGCTCGGCTGCAGGCGCTCAGCGCCGATCACTTCGGCTGCGCGCCCGACGACATCACCTGGAGCCATGTCGGCACCCTGGAGCATTACGCCGAGCTGCTCGAACGGATCACCGACAGCGCCTTCAACGAAGGCGAGCACGCAGCCTGACCGCAGAGCCCGGAGCCCACCCCATGACCAACCTCATGCCGCTAGGATCGAGGCGCTCGGTACCGCTTACCTCGCGGCGCCCGACGCCCGCATCTCACGCACGATCAAGGTGGAGCTGGACCTCCTCGAGACGCTGATCTGAGCCGGCCCCGTCCCGCACCGCCCCGCGCGGCACTCGCCGCCGGGGCTCGCGGCGGTAGGAGGGCGATGGTGCTCTCCGCACATGGAGATCATCCCATGACCAGGCTCAGCGACACCCAGCTCGTGATCCTCACAGCCGCCGCGCAGCGCGCCGACCTCTCGGTCCTGCCGCTGCCGGACAGCCTCACGCTCAGAGGCGGCGCCCTCAAAAAGGTGATGGACAGCCTCCGCAACAAGGGCCTCATCCGAGTGATCCAGGCCGACGGCAGGCAAGACCGGGTCGTCATCACCAGCGAGGGCATGGCTGCGATCGGGGTCGATCCGGATGGCGAGGACCAGACCGCGGCTCCGGCGGCGGCCGACACGGGCGCGCTACCGGCCGGGGCCGAGGACACGGCCGACGCCCCGGCGCCCGGCAGCGGGGCTGACGACGACGCGGCGAGGGTGAGCAAGCCCGCCAAGCGCAGCAAGGCGAAGGCCACGCCAGCCAAGCAGACCGAGGCCGCACCCGGCGGTGACCCGTCCGGGAAGCCCACGCACCGCGCCGGCACCAAGCAGGCGCTGATGATCGACATGCTCAAGCACCCCGAAGGCGCCACGGTCGAGCAGATCGCCGCGGCCACGGGTTGGCAGCATCACACGATCCGCGGCGCCATCAGCGGCGCACTCAAAAAGAAGTTGGGCCTCATCGTCGAGGCGACGCGCACCCGCGAGGTCGGGCCCAACAAGACCGGCGCCAAGGGCAGCGCCACCGTCTACCGGATCGTCGAGTAGCCCAATCGACCACCTGCCAAAGCTTACGCCGCCGCGGCCGCGCGCCCGGCGGCGATCTCGCGTTCACCATGCACAGAATTGTCACAGGGATGCTCGCCGTTCATCCACACTTCTGTGGATAAGCCCCGGGCCGGCGCCGCATCCGTTCTCAGCGCCTCAGGCCGCGCCGCAGCTGCTGACGTGCAAGCGCCGCGCCAACACGACGCAGATCTTGCCGTGCTGATCGCGAACAGGGCTCTATGGCAGAGAGCGCAACTCAGAGAGGGTCGTTCACGGTGCCGAAGCTGCATTCCAGTGTCGTAGCCGCCGCGATTTGCGCGTCGAGCCTGGCTCTGGCCGGCTGCAATTCGCCGTCCATGGAAGATCTCCAGAGGATCGAGCGTGAGGTGGCGGAGTTGCGGACCCGTCTGGAAGCTGCGGAGGCACGGGCCAGCGCCAGCAGGGCCTCGGCGGAGTCCGCGCTCGACTCCGCCGGCCAATGCAACGAGGTCTGCCTGCGGGTGTCAGAACGGCTGGATGAGCTCTTCCTGCAAACCGTACCGCGCTGACGCACATTGTCGAGCGGGCTGTGCCCCGGATCGCTACAGCAGTTGACGCCCGAAGTCAGGATCCGCCTGCGCCTTTGTGATCCGGTCATGAACATGGTGTTGTCAGGTCAACAACGCTGGCTGGCGGCGCTCGACCGCGACGTCAACGAACGCTCGTCCGTCGCAGTCCAAGATCGCTGTCTCGCCGCTGAATTCCTGCCAGCGCCGGACGATCACGTCACAGTACCTCGGGTCGAGCTCGGTCAGCCGCGCCTGACGGCCGGCCTTCTCGCAGGCGATGAGGGTCGAGCCCGAGCCGCCGAACGGGTCGAGCACGATGTCCCGGCTCTTGCTCGAGTTGCGGATCGCGCGCTCGACCAGGGCCACGGGCTTCATGGTGGGATGCAGGTCGTTCCTGACCGGCTTATCGAAGAACCACACGTCGCCCTGATCCCTGGCGCCGCACCAATACCGCTCGTGGCCAGCAGGCCAGCCGTACAGGATGGGCTCGTACTGGCGCTGATAGTCGGCACGGCCAAGGGTGAAGGTGTTCTTCGCCCAGATCACGAAGGTGCTCCACTTGCCGCCGGCCGCCGCGAACGCCCTCTGCAGCGTGTGCAGCTCGGAGCTGCTCATGCAGATGTAGCAGGCACCCTTGGTCACGCTCAGGATATTGACGCAGGCGTCGTACAGGAAAGCCTCGAAGCCCGTGCCGAGATTGTCGTTGAGGATCGGCCGGTGCTTGCCCCGGAGCTTGTCCTTGGGCGAGTTCGCGTAGTTCACGCCATAGGGCGGATCGGTCCAGGTCATGTCGGCAAGCTGGCCACCGAGCACGCGCTCAACGTCGGCCAGGATGGTCGCGTCGCCACAGAGCAGCCGATGCTCGCCCATGGTCCACAGATCGCCCGGCTGTGTAACCGCCTGCTCCGGCAGCGCCGGCGCCTCGTCGTCCTCCGTAAGTCCGACCTTGTCCTCGCCCGCCAGCAGCCGCTCCAGCTCGCCCGCCCCGAAGCCGATCAGGCCGAGGTC
>JAREAF010000621.1 GCA_029240475.1 Rhodospirillales bacterium
CAACTACCTGCTCGGAAAGGACCCGTTCCCCTTCGACCTGCTTTATTGGAACGCGGACTCCACCCGCATGCCGGCGGAGATGCACAGCTTCTACCTGCGCAAGATGTACCAGGAGAATCTGTTGATGAAGCCGGGCGGGATCACGCTGAAGGGCGTGCCGCTGGACGTGCGCAAGATCGCGACGCCCTCCTACATCCTCTCGACGAAGGAGGACCACATCGCGCCCTGGCGGTCGGCCTATGCGGCCACGCAGCTCTATAAGGGGCCGAAGAAATTCGTGCTGTCGGCCTCGGGGCATATCGCCGGCGTCGTCAACCCGCCGGCGGCGAACAAATACTGCCACTGGACCAGCGACGAGCTGCCGCCCCAGCCCGAGCAGTGGCTCGGGCGGTCGCAGCAGCATCCGGGCTCCTGGTGGCCGGATTGGCAGCGCTGGGTCGCCGAGTTCTCGGGCGGCCAAGTCCCCGCGCGCAAGCCGGGGGACAGCAAGCTCAAGCCGATCGAGCCCGCGCCGGGGTCTTACGTGAAGGTGATGGTGCACTGACAGAAGTCAGAGGACAGAAGTCAGAAGTCAGAAAAGGCCCGGCGGCGACGTCCGGGCCTTTTTTCTTTCCCCTCGGGGGAAGCTCTGCGGCAGGCATCTCATCCCGAGGGCGCCGATCGCCCGCATGTCACCTCGCCCCGCGTTGGTGGGGAGAGGTCGGCGAGGGCACAGCCCGAGCCGGGTGAGGGGTGTAGCGGCCAACTGAGGCGGTCAGGAGTTCGCGCATGCCGCCCCTCACCCGCCTCGCTGCGCTCGGCACCCTCTCCCCGCTTCGCGGGCGAGGGAGTGGAGCGTAGGAGCAGCCTCGAAAGGCGCGCTGTTCCCGCAAGCGCGAGAATCTATTTTGCCGCCATCCGATACGCCTCCGCCAGCTCCACATAGTGCTGCGCGATCCAGCCGAAGTTGCGCTCGTCCTCGGGCCCGAGCTTGCGGCGGAAGCGCGCGGGGTTGCCGGCCCAGAGCTCGCCGGCGGGAATGCGCTTGCCGGGCCCGACCAGCGAGCCGGCCGCGACCATCGCCCCCTCCTCCACCACCGCCCCGTCGAGGATCACCGCCTTGATCCCGATGAAGGCTCGGTCCTCCAGCCGGCAGGCATGGATGACGGCGCCGTGGCCGATCGTCACCTCCGCGCCGACATGGGTCGCGAAGGTGCCGGTCGCGGCATGCACGACGGTGCCGTCCTGCACGTTCGTGCGCGGGCCGATGCGGATGGCGTTCACGTCGCCGCGCACCACCACGCCGAACCAAAGGCTCGCGCCCTCGGCGACCTCGACATCGCCGATCACCGTCGCCGTGGGCGCGACGTAAGCGCCGGGCGCGATCTTCGGGAGCGCGCCCTGGAACGGCAGGATCAGCGGCTTCACGGGAACAGCGCCGGCTGTTCGAGCCCAAGCGTCTCCGCGAGGCCGGCCATCAGATTCATGTTCTGCACCGCCTGGCCCGAGGCGCCCTTGACCAGGTTGTCGATGGCCGAGATCAGGATCGCGCGGCCGGGCACGCGGTCCGCCACCACGCCGATCAGGCAATGGTTCGAGCCGCGCACATGGCGCGTGGCGGGGGCGCTTCCCAGCGGCAGCACCTGTATGAACGGCTCCTCCGCATAGCGCTCGGCAAGCACGCGTCTCAGCTCGGCCGCGCTCTCGCCATCAGCGAGGCGCACATAGGTGGTGGCGAGGATGCCGCGGTTCATCGGCACCAGATGCGGGGTGAAGCTGACCCACACCGCGCGGCCCGCGGCTTCGCTCAGGCCCTGCTCGATCTCGGGCGCGTGCCGGTGGCTGGCGACGCCGTAGGCGTGGATGCCCTCGGCGACCTCGGCGAAGAGCGAGCTTTCCTTGGCCGCCCGCCCCGCCCCGCTGACGCCGGACTTCGCATCGATGACGATGTCCTCGGGCGAGATCAGCCCGGCCTCCAGCAACGGGATCAGCGGCAGCTGCGAGGCCGTCGGATAGCAGCCCGGATTGGCGCAGAGCCGCGCGCCCCGTATGGCGTCGCGCTTGATCTCGGTGAGGCCATAGACGGCGTCGCGCTGCAGCTCCGGCGCCTGGTGCGCATGGCCGTACCAGGTCTCGTACGCCGCCAGATCGTGCAGGCGGAAATCGGCCGAGAGATCGACCACCTTCAAATGCGCCGGCAGCCCGGCGATCACCTGCTGCGTCGTGCCGTGCGGCAGGGCGCAGAACACCATGTCGAGCGTCGACCAGTCCGCGTCGTCGATGTGGATCATGCGCGGCAGGTCGAGCCCGCTCAGGTGAGGGAACACCTCTTCAACCCGCTTGCCTGCCGAACGCTCGGCCGAGAGCAGGCGGATATCGGCGGCCGGGTGGCGCGCGAGGATGCGGATCAGCTCCGCCCCGGTATAGCCGCTCGCGCCGAGAATGCCGACGCGGATCCGATTGTCTCCCAGAGCCATCTCACATTCCCCCATCGGGCTCGTGAAAGCAGAAGGGGCGCCGATCGGCGCCCCCTCGAAACAGCCATAATGAAGCGCGGGCGCCTAGCGCTTCGAGAACTGGAAGCTGCGTCGGGCCTTGGCCTTGCCGTACTTCTTGCGCTCGACCACGCGGGCGTCGCGGGTTAGGAAGCCGCCGGCCTT
>JAREAF010000098.1 GCA_029240475.1 Rhodospirillales bacterium
CGATATTCCTTGTAGGTGGTCGAGCCGATGCAGCGCAGCGTGCCGCTGGCCAGCGCGGGCTTGAGCAGGTTCGAGGCGTCCATCGCCCCGCCGCTGGTCGCGCCGGCGCCGATGACGGTGTGGATCTCGTCGATGAAGAGGATCGCCCCCTCCTCGGCCTCCAGCTCGGAGATGACGGCCTTCAGCCGCTCCTCGAAATCGCCGCGATAGCGGGTGCCGGCCAGGAGCGAGCCCATGTCGAGCGCGAAGATGGTCGCGTTGGAGAGCACGTCGGGCACCTCGCCGCGCACGATGCGCAAGGCGAGCCCCTCGGCGATCGCCGTCTTCCCGACGCCCGGTTCGCCGACATAGAGCGGATTGTTCTTGGCCCGGCGGCAGAGGATCTGGATGGTGCGCTCCACCTCGGCCTCGCGCCCGATCAGGGGATCGATGCGGCCCTTCAGCGCCTTCTTGTTGAGATTGACGCAGTAATTCTCCAGCGCATCGCCGCCGCGCTTGACCACCTTCTCCGCGCTCGCATCCTCGTCGGCGCCGCTGACCCCGCGCCGCTCCGTGCGGCCGGTGACCTTGGCGATGCCGTGCGAGATGTAGTTGACCGCATCGAGCCGGCTCATCTCCTGCTCCTGCAGGAAGTAGACGGCGTGCGACTCCCGCTCGGCGAACATCGCCACCAGCACATTGGCGCCGGTCACCTGCTCGCGCCCGGAAGACTGCACGTGGATGGCCGCGCGCTGCAGCACGCGCTGGAAGCTAGCGGTTGGCTTGGCGTCGTCGATATGCCCGGTGGTGAGGTTGGTCAGCTCGTTCTCGATATAGTGGGTCAGCTCGCGCCGCAGCCGCTCCACATCGACCCCGCAGGCGCGCAGCACCGAAAGCGCATCCTGGTCCTCGGTCAGGGCGAGGAGCAGGTGCTCGAGCGTGGCGAATTCATGGCGCCGGCTGTTGGCATAGGCCAGTGCGCGATGGAGCGTCTGTTCGAGGTTTGGCGACAGCATCGGCAAGCATCAATCCTTTTCGAGGGTGCACTGCAGCGGGTGTTCGTGGCGGCGGGCGAAGTCGATCACCTGGGTCACCTTGGTCTCGGCCACTTCGAAAGTATAGACGCCGCACACTCCAACGCCGCGACGATGCACATGGAGCATGATCCGGGTCGCCTCCTCGCGGCTCTTGGCGAAGAAACGCTCCAGCACATGGACGACGAACTCCATCGGCGTGTAGTCGTCGTTGAGCAGCAGGACCTTGTACATGGACGGCTTCTTCGTCTTGGGCTTGGCCTTGACGACGACGCCGGTGGATGGGTCGGTGCGGCCCCGCTTGTCGCTGTCGCTCATCGTCCTCGAACTGGCTTCGCTATACGAATGGACACCGAAGCAATGATATTGGATCGCGCGCACCCCCGAAAAGGGGAAGGGACCCCACTCGCTTGTCCAGAATAGACGAGGGCGTAAAGAAAAAAGCAAAGGCCCCGGCGGAACCGGGGCCTTTCCGAAAGTTCAGCCTGGCGCTCGTGGAGGAGCGCCGGGGGCGGAGCCTTGGCGCGCGAGCTTAGGCCGCGGCCGGCTTCAGGATCTTCTCGACGGTGACGTTGATCCGGCTCTGGATCGGCTCCAGCGCCTCGTTGGCCACCTTCACCCCGAGCTCGCTCAGCTTGGAGCCCTCGTTGACGAGGCTGTCGAAGCTGGTGCGGGCATAGTCGGACTGCACATCGACCACCTCGCGGAGGTCCTTGCAGCTCATCACGGCCTTGGCCGTTTCCATGCTGGTCTCGAAAGACCGGCGGGTGAAGTCGATCCAGGCCTTGCCGGCCTCCTCGAAGCCCTTGGCCACGATCGTGCCCGACTTCACGAAGGCGTCGATGTTCTCCTTGCTGAGTTCGGAGAACTCCTCGTAGTTCTTGAACAGCGTCTTGGACGCCCGGTCGAACTGCTCGCGGGTCACCGAAGCCGCCTGCTCGAAGCCGCGCTGGGCGGCGCCGTTGCCGAGGCGGAACTGCTCCTCGACCGAGCTGCGGCTCTGCGCCGCGTCCTCGGACTTCTTGCTCTTGACAACCGACATTCTCAAACTCCTCACAAACAGGGGGATGTCACGGGGCCTCAAATTGCCTTCCGGGGCTCGGCCCGTCTTTTGCTGCACTGCAGCAATTGCCCGTAACATAGCCATTGCCGGCGGCCTGTCAACCCATTTTTTGTGCAGCGCAGCAAAATGTTCCGGCCAGCCCGTATCCGCTCAGGACGGAGGCCGAAAGGTGATCGTCCCGTCCGGACTGTATCGATAGTCCAACTTCGCCCGGACCCGCAGCGGCGGCTGCCAAGTTGGTGGAAGGCCCTTCAGAGCCAGCGCAAATTCGAAATCCACCGAGACCTCGATGAGGGTCTCGACGTTTCGATTCAGGATGACCCCGGCATAGCGCCGGGCGAAATCGGCCGCGTCCAGATCCACGGTCAGGGAGGCGGGACCGGCCGGCAGATCCTGCCTCATCGTTCCCGAGCCGATGAATGCGCGAGCGCCATCCGTCGCTTCCCAGCTGAGCGTGTAGGTCCCGCCTGCAACGCCGTCTGCGGCCAGCACGATCCACAGCCGGCCTGAGGCCGGGTCCAGGCGCCACTCGGCCGAGGTGAGCCGATGCGCCTCGGCCCGGCGCTGCTCCAGGGCCTGATGCGCGGCAAAGGACCGCGCCGATTCCGCCTCCCGCCGCTCATAGGCCCAGACCACCCCCGCGACCAGCAGCAGCGGAAAAGCCAGGACGGACCAGCGCAACCCGGCACTGCGTTGCAGCCGGCTATCCAGAGCAGGCGACAGTCGCCGCAGACTGAACACGAGAGCCGCGACCGCGGCAAAGGCGAGGAGCACGGCCGCGGCCACCCCGAGCAGGAAGACTCTGTCGAAGGAGTCCGGAAATACGCTGTCGCCAAAGACAAAGACCCTGGCGAACAGCCACAGCGCCACACCCGAATGAAGTGCAGCGCCGAGGCCCAGGAGCAGCCCCCAGGCGAGCGACACCGCGATCTTCCATGGCCACGACATGGCTCGGGATTGGGGCGAATTCCGGTCCGGCGGTCAACAGCCCTCGGTTGAGGCGCTCAAAAGAGGGCGTAATTCCCCGAGACGCCGTCCTCGTCCACCACCATCCGGAAGGCGGGATCGCGATCCTCGACCGGGCCGACGCCGCCCCCCGTGGCGCGGAAGCGCTCGGCGATAGGGATGTTGCGCGGCGGGTTCACGCCCAGGCCGGTTTCGTCGTGGTCGAACAGGAATTCGGGAAAAGTGAGCGCGTCGAACTCCGGCGATGGCCGCGCGAAGGCGGTGTAGTGGAAGGCGCCCTCCTCGCAGGACATGCCGACCCAGTAGAAATCGGGCGAATAGAGCTCCAAGCCGACCGGCGTCGGCTCGAAGAACCCGCTCTGCTGGAGGCGGTCACGGAACTCGGCGAATTCGGCCGCCGACAGGCGCGCCTTCGACTCCTGCCAACCGAAATCCAGGCCATGGCGCGTCGAGGTCAGCACGAAGCCCGGCGCGACCGCGCGGGCGAGCAGGATCGCCTCCTCGCCGTAGCGGGTCACGTCATAGACCCGCACCTGCTCGTCGAAGCGGGCATTGTAGATCAGCCGGTAGCGGTCGGGCTCGCCGGCCCCGCACCGGTCCTTTAAGTCGTCCCCGTCGAGAAAGCTGAACCACTGCAGCTTGATGCCGATTGGATTGCCGGGCACGTCGCCGTCGGCGCGGCAGCCGGCAAGGAGCAGGGCTCCAAGGAGTAGCGACAGCGCCGGAGCTACTCCGAAAGGTCCCCGTCCTGATCCGGGAGCGCCCGCGGCCGACTTTGAGTTCGGCTGTTCTAATGAAAACGTCAATTGCATCCGAAGAAACTTCATCTACGCACCTTCTGGAAGGTAGACAAGATTCTCTTAATTACTTAGGATCACCATGCGCTTGGGGGATTAATCTTAAGCCGGGGCTCGAGGGTGGCAGGGGAACATCCGCGGAGCGTGGGGGCGGCTCGTTTTCAGCTCTTCCGCGTTGCGATTCTCGTATTGATGGTGGGGCTTCTCGGCGGCGCGGGCAAGGCGCTGGCCGGATATGCGACCATCGTGATCGACGCCGAGACGGGGGCGGTGCTCTCCGAGCAGAACGCCGACCAGCGCAATTATCCCGCCTCGCTGACCAAGATGATGACGCTCTACATGGTGTTCGATGCGCTCGAACGCCATCAGCTCACCTTGAAGCAGCCCGTCGCCGTGTCCCGCCGTGCCGCCGGGCAGGCGCCGTCGCGTCTGGGCCTGCGGCCCGGCCAGACCATCACGGTCGAGCAGGTGATCCTGGCCCTGGTGACGAAGTCGGCCAACGACGCCGCCGCGGCGATCGCGGAGACCCTGGGCGGGACCGAGTCGCAATTTGCCCAGATGATGACCCGGCGCGCCCGCGCGCTCGGCATGAGTTCGACCACCTTCCGCAACGCCTCCGGACTGCCCGACCCGCGCCAGGTCACGACCGCCCGCGACATGGCGACCCTGAGCCGCGCCCTCTGGCGCGACTTCCCACAGTACTACCCCTATTTCTCGCGCGATCGCTTCACCTACCGCGGGCGCGTGATCGCCAACCACAACAACCTCCTGCGCAGCTATGCCGGCGCCGACGGGATCAAGACCGGCTACATCCGCGCCTCCGGCTACAACCTGGCCGCATCGGCGGTGCGTGACGGGCGCCGCGTGATCGGCGTGGTGCTGGGCGGCAAGAGCCCGAGCCAGCGCAATCAGCGCATGGCCGCCCTGCTCGACCGCGGGTTCCAGCAGCAGCTCATCGCCGGAGCCGGCAAGTCGGTGGCCGTGGCCTCGGCGACGCCGCCCCTGCCGGTCCTCAAACCCGGCGCCGGACAGATCGACCTGGCGCTGGCGCAAAGCCCCACTCTGGCCGAGCCCGAGATCGGGCAGGGCGACGCCGCCGTCGAGCCGAGCGAGATCGCGGCTGAGGAAAGCTGGGGCGTGCAGGTCGGCGCCTTCACCAATCGCGAGCCGGCGGCCCGCGCCGCGGCCAATGCGATGTCCACCCTTCCCGACGTGCTGGGCAGCAGTCAGCCGCAGGTGATCGAGGTGATCACCGAGACGACCACGATCTACCGGGCGCGGCTGAGCGGCCTCGACGAGGCGACCGCGCGCGAGGCGTGCCGGCAGCTTCGGGCGAAGCAGGCGGCCTGCCTTGCGGTGCGCCCGGGCGGGTCCGTGGACGCCACCGCCAACTAGCCGCCAGATCACCGGCCGCCAGGGTCCGCGCGCAACCGCTCCAGAACGGAGCCCAGCTCGGCGATCGCGCGAACGGCGCGAGGCCCGATCTCCTCAGCGAGCGCTTCATGCGCCCCCTTCCAGACAGGGATCGCCGCTTCGAGGCGCCGCGCTCCCGCTTCGGTCAGCCAGACCGCGCGGCGGCGCTGATCCTCCTCGTGGACCGTGATCTCGACGAGGCCGGCGCGTTCGAGGCCGCGCAGGTTCCGCGACAGGGTGGATTGGTCCAAGCCCGACCGCTCCGCCAGTGCGCCGATCCTGTCGTCGCGCGCGGCCGCGATCTGCGCCATGAGGCCGAATTGCGCGACGCTCAATCCCGTTTCGGCCATGCGCGCCTCGAGGAACCCGGTGACCCGGCGCTCGGCGATGCGGATGGCCAGCCCGGCCGAAGCCGTGATGGTCTCCCGCGCGCTCTCGACCAGGGTCTTCCGGGCCGGTTGTCTCAGCTTCGGCATGGTTCTATGTATATACAACAATTCCGGCCGGAGAGGAGCCATGGAAGCGCTCGCCAGAACCGCCCCGGAGCCGAGGATCAGCCCCACGGTCCTGCAGCGGATCGGGCGCACGCGGCTTCTGACGCTGAACCGCATTCTGCCGGAGGGCTGCGCGCGAATCCTGATCAAGGACGAGAGCGCCAACCCCACGGGGAGCATGAAGGACCGCATGGCGCTCGCCATGATCGAGGCGGCGGAGCGGAGCGGCCGGCTGAAGCCGGGCGGGCGCGTGGTGGAATATACCGGCGGCAGCACCGGGGTGTCGCTGGCGCTGGTCTGCGCGGCGCTCGTCTATCCGCTCAGCATCGTCACCTCCGACGCCTTCAGCCTTGAGAAGCGCCGGCATATGGCAGCGCTGGGCGCGGAGCTGACTATCGTGCCCAGCACCGCCGGCGGCATGGACGCGGCGCTGACGCGCGGCATGATCGCCGCCGCGCAGGTGATCGCCGAGCGGACCGGCGGCTATTGGACCGACCAGCTCAACAACACCGACCAGCTCGCCGCCTACCGCAGGATGGCGGGGGAGATCTGGAACCAGACCGGCGGGCGGATCGACGCCTTCGTGCAGAGCACGGGCACGGCCGCCTCCGTGCGGGGCGTCGCCGAGGTCCTGCGGCGCCGGAAGCCGGATATCCGCATCGTCGCGGTGGAGCCGAAGGAGTCCGCAGTGCTCTCGGGCGGAGCCGGCGGCACCCACAGGATCGAGGGCGTTGGCGCCGGGTTCGTCGTGCCGCTCTGGCGGCCGGACATTGCCGATGAGATCATCGCCGTCTCCACCGAGGAGGCGATGGCGATGGCGCGCCGGCTGGCGCGCGCGGACGCGCTCTTCGCCGGAACTTCGACCGGCGCGAACCTGGTCGCCGCGATCGAGCTCGGCATGCGGCTCGGCCCGGACGCCGTCGTCGTCACCGTGATGTGCGACTCCGGGATGAAATATCTGAGCACGCCGCTCTACGGCGGCCAGGACTAGAGCGGCGCGGCGATCCCGCTCTTTTCCAGCTCCTTCGCGAGCGCCTGCTTCAGCCGCTTCAGGCCCGTGGCATCGGCGGCCTCGCAGCGCGCGACGAGGACGTCCTGCGTGTTGGAGGCGCGCAGCAGCCACCAGCCGTCCGCCGTGCGCACGCGCACGCCGTCGACCGCGTTCACATCCGCCTTCGCTGCGGCGAGGCGGTCGCGCACCTCCTCCACCACCTTGAATTTGCGGTCCTCCGGGCAGGGGAAGCGCAGCTCGGGCGTGTTGACCACGCGCGGCAGGGCGGCCCGCATCTCGGCGAGGCTCTCCCGCGCGTTGGAGACGACCGAGAGCAGGCGGATGGCGGCATAGACGCCGTCGTCGAAGCCGTAATAGCCGTCCGCGAAGAAGATGTGTCCGCTCATCTCGCCGGCGAGCGGCGCCTTCGTCTCCGCCATCTTCGCCTTGATGAGGGAGTGCCCGGTCCGCCACATGATCGGCCGGCCGCCGGCGCGCTCGATCTCATCGAACAGCACTTGGCTCGCCTTGACGTCGGCGATGATGGGCGCGCCCGGATGCCGCTTCAGCACGTCGCGCGCCAGGAGGACCATGAGCTGGTCGCCCCACAGGATCTCGCCCGAGCCGTCCACCACGCCCAACCGATCGGCGTCGCCATCGAAGGCGAGGCCGAGATCGAGCTTTTCCTTCAGAACCAGGTCGCGCAGCTGCTCCAGATTCTTCGGCACGGTCGGATCGGGATGATGGGCGGGGAAGGTGCCGTCCACCCGTTCGTTGATGACGAGGTGCCGCCCGGGCAGGCGGCGAGTCAGGTCGACCACGGCCGGGCCGGCGGCGCCGTTGCCGGGATCCCAGCCCACCTGGAGCTCGCGCCGGCCGCGATAATCGCTGGCCAGCCGCTCGACATAGGCCGCGAGCACGGGCGTCTCGCGGACCGAGCCGGAGCCCGTCTCGAAATCGCCGGCTGCGGCGATCTCGCCAAGGCGGCGGATCGCCTCGCCATGCACGGACCCGTGCCCGAGCATCATCTTGAAGCCGTTGTAATCCGGCGGATTGTGCGAGCCGGTCACCATCACGCCGCCGTCGGCCGGGAGGTGGAAGACCGCGAAATAGAGCATCGGCGTCGGGCCCAGGCCGATGCGCTTGACCTCCAGCCCGCTCGCGACCAGACCGTCGACCAGCGCGGCTTCGAGCTCGGGCGAGCTCAGGCGCCCGTCATAGCCGACCGCGACCGAGCGCCCGCCAGCGCGCCGCAGTTCTGCCCCATAGGCGCGGCCCAGCGCCCGCGCATCGGCGGGGAACAGCGTCTCTCCGACCAGGCCGCGGATGTCGTATTCGCGTAGGATCGTCGGATCGAACCGATGTCCGCTCATTCCCCTCCTCCGCCGCTCGGAGCCGAAACGGCCGAGGCGGGGCGTCCGATGCAGCTATAGGCGAAGCCGGCCTCGCGCATCTGGATGGGGTCGTAGACGTTGCGCAGGTCGATCACCACGGGCTCTCGCAGCAGCCGCTTCACCCGGTCGAAGTCCAGCGCGCGGAACTGGTTCCACTCGGTGAGGACCACCAGCGCGTCGGCGCCCTCCATCGCCTCGTAGGCATCGCCGCAATAGGTGACGTGCGGCATCAGCTTCTTGGCTTCCGCCATGCCTTCCGGATCATAGGCGCGGACATGCGCACCCGCCCCGATCAGCGCCGGCAGGATCGAGAGGCTCGGCGAATCGCGCATGTCGTCGGTGTTGGGCTTGAAGGTGAGGCCGAGCACGGCGATGGTCTTGCCCTGAACGGAATC